>CAJBMJ010000019.1 GCA_903954045.1 uncultured beta proteobacterium
CAGGCCGTGCTGGGCTTTCTGGAAACACGGGGCGACATTCAGATCCTGAGCAGCCCACGCATCGCCACCATGAATAACCAGAAGGCTTTGCTCAAGGTAGGTACGGACGAGTTTTATGTGACCAACGTGTCGGGTGGTTCGACCTCTGCCGGGGCGACCAATTCAAGCGCGGCTACCAGCACGACCAACACCTTGCCCAACCTCACGCTGACGCCCTTCTTTTCGGGTATTGCTCTGGATGTGACGCCGCAGATTGACGATGGCAACAACATCACCCTGCACATTCGCCCTTCGGTCACGACGGTGAGTGAAAAATCCAAGCAGATCGACCTGGGCACGGTAGGTAATTACAAGTTGCCGCTGGCATCGAGCGCGGTCAACGAATCCGACACCATGGTGCGGATTCAGGACGGCAATATCGTGGCCATTGGCGGCCTGATGCAGGCCGAGTCAAACCGAAACACGTCGGGTCTGCCGGGCTCGACCGAAGCGCCTTTCTGGTCGTCTTTGTTGGGCAACCGTGCCAATTACGGCAAGAAGAAGGAGTTGGTGGTGTTGATCAAGCCCACCATCATTCGCAATGCCGAGGATTGGGAAACCCAGACCCGCCGCTCGCGTGATGCGATCGATGCGATGGATTCCACCCGTGCGCGGGTGATCCGCCTGGATGGCAGTGTCGGCACTCTGGTCAACTCAGGCGCTGAAAAGTAATGTACCTGGGGCATTTTTCACTGCGGGAAGCCCCATTTTCCATTACGCCGGATACCGATTTTTACTATCCCCACGAGGGCGCGCAGGCGTCGCTCAATATGCTGCTGGTGTCGCTGCGCAGTGGCGAGGGTTTTCTCAAGGTGGTCGGTGAGTTGGGTTGCGGAAAGACGGTGTTGTGCCGCCAGTTGCTCAAAACATTGCAAGACGAGTTTGTGACGGCTTACATACCAAATCCGGACATGGGACCTGACGACCTGCTCATGGCCATCGCCGCAGAGCTAGGCTTGCCTTTGCAGGCACCGGTCAACCGGCACCAGTTGATGGGCGAATTGGGTGCATGTTTGCTGGGCCACGCCCGCAAGGGACGCCGGGTGGTGGTGTGCATCGACGAAGCGCAGGCCATACCGGTGCGCACTGTGGAGAGCCTGCGTTTGTTGTCCAATCTGGAAACTGAAAAACGCAAGCTGCTGCAGATTGTTTTGCTGGGCCAGCCTGATCTGGACACCAAACTGGCGCGACCAGAAATTCGCCAGCTGCTGCAGCGCATCACCTTTTCCGAGTATTTGGGCCCAATGGCCCAGGAGCGGGTTCCGGTGTACCTCTCACATCGGTTGGCTTGTGCAGCGCTCAACGACACCGTAGATATTGACCTGTTTGATTTACAGGCATCCCGGGCCATAGCGCACTACAGCGGCGGAGTTCCGCGGCTGATCAATATACTGGCGCACAAATGCCTGTTGTTGGCCTTTGGGGAAGATACCCACAGGGTGACAGAAGAACATGTGCACATGGCTGCGCGTGATACTCCAGGAGTATCCGCCCGTGCCACCTGGTGGCGCCGGGCTTGGTCCCGATGGAATCAGTGGTCGGGTGTATTGGCTGGCAGACGGACGGCAGGTAGATTGAGTTTGAGAGATCAGGAAGCACCATGAGTGTGATCAACAAAGTTTTGCGGGATCTGGACCAGCGTCAGGCGATGGATGGTGCCAGTGCGCATCCCAAAGACGCGGGCTTGCGCGATGGAACGGCCAGCGTGCTGGGTGCTGGTAAGCCGGTGCGTTCTGCTCGCAGCAGACCACTGCAGATGAAACAGTTCACGTTGCCACTGATTGCGTTGGTGGTGTTTGTGGCTGCCTGGTTCTCTGGCAGCCTGGACCCTGTTGTGATGCACCTAATCGCACGCTCAGTGCCTAAAGTTCCCACGCCTCCGCCGGTGGTTGCGGTGGCCGCGCCCGCTGCTGCGCCGGTGGCGACTGCGCCCCTTGCGCCCAACCCTGTACCCGTTACTCCCCCGCAGGCAACACCATTGGCTGTAGCGGCCAAGGCGCCTCCAGCGCCCGTAGCAAACCGGACGGAGACCGTGATCTCTAAACCGTCTCCAGCGACAGCCCTACCTGTGGTTGCCAAAGCTGCAGCTTCTGCACCAGCAAACGCCATGCGGCCCATTGCCAGTGCCGCCTCAGTCCCGCTGGCTAACGCAGCAGCGAAACCCACGGTGGCTGCATCCTCACCCGCACCGGTTGCGTCTGAGGCGAGTGCGGCAGACAGCACCACAAAGCAATTGCAAGCCAGCCGTGAAGCATTGGGCCAAGCCCAGGCAATGTGGAATGCCGGCTCACGCGCTGCGGCGCTGGACTTATTGCAGCAGGCGGTGACATCCGCTGAGCGCCTGGCAGGCTCTTCGCCCAGCCAGGCTACGACGCAAAACCTGGTGCTGCTGGTGCGTGAACAGGGTCGCATGCTGTTGGGTGATGGCCGGGCCGCTGCGGTGTGGGACACCCTGAGTCGCATGGAGCCTTTGCTTCGCAACGAGCCCGAAATGTGGGCTTTGCGGGCCAATGCAGCCCAGCGATTGAACCGCCATCAGGACACCGTGAATGCCTACACCACTGCATTGCGACTGCGTCCGAACGAGCAGCGCTGGATGTTGGGCTCTGCTGTGTCCTTGGCTGCACTGGGTCAAATCGGCAATGCAACCGACATGGCCGACAGGGCGCGTGCCTTGGGGCCGATCAGTCGCGAGGTGCAGACTTATCTGCGACAGATGGGCGTTGTGGTGAGAGATTGATAGCCACAGCCAGCGAGACCACACCCGCCACGCTGAGCACCAGCATGACCCACAAGCCTGTGCCGTAACCTGTTTGCGGACTCCATAAGTAGCCCAGACCCAACGGCGCAGCTGATCGGGCCAGAGCCAGCGGCAAACCTAGGGCACCGTTCAGTGATGCAACGTGGTCCCGGTTGACGTATTGCGCAATCACCGTGCCTTTGACGATGGTGAGCATGCCGTTGCCCATGCCCCAGACCACGACAAATGCCATTACCAAGGCCGTGTGCCAGGCGCTCAACCAGGGCGCCAGCACCAGCATCAACAAGCCCAGGGGGATGAGTACGGGAATAAGGCGATTGGCCAGGTGCAAGTCAAAATGCCGTTCGAAAAAGTAAAGCAGCAAACGCCCGATCACCTGAATGACACCAATGCTGGCCGGTATGGCGATGACCCAGGCTTCGGAGAGCTCGTGTTCCCGCAGCAGGCTGACCATGTGTGCCGGCAAGGCAGCGGTGACGGCCATCATGAGCACCACAAAGCACCCAATCAGCAAAAAAGGGGTGCTGCGCATATGGTGAGTCAGACTAACCGTTGAACCCGTATTCAAGTGGTTTCTCGGGTGCAATGGTTGTGGCGCATGGCGCAGCAATACGAAATGAAGGGGAGCACACACCAGTAAATGCATCGCAGCGAGGACCCAAAGCGCATGGCGCCACCCCGCAGCATGAATCAGCCAGGCAGTCAATGGAATGAAGACGGTGCTGGCCAGACCGCCCAGAAAGGTCATGGTGATGATGGCGCGGCGAAAGTCAGCGGGGAAACGCCGGGTTACCACCGCAAAGCTCGGTGTGTAAAGGACACAAGCCATGGCGGCTCCCAGACCCGCCCACGCGGCATAAAACCCGGCCGGGCTGCTGACAGTGCCATGCAGTAGCAGGCAAAGCCCTGCCAGCATCGAGCCGCAAGTCATGACGGTGCGCTCGTGCCCCCGGTCTATCCAGCGTCCTACAGGGTAGGCCATCAGCCCCTCTACCAGCAAAGCCAGGCTGAAAGCCAATGAAGACTGCGCCCGACTCAGCCCCAATGATTGCTCGACTGGCTCCATGATGAGCGAGAAGGTGTAGAACACGCTACCCCAACTGATGAGCTGACCAACAGAAAACCACCCGACCCAGCGAGCGGAGTAAGTTGAAAGTGCAGTAAGGGTCGGGGGTGAATTCACCAAGGAATTATGGCCATCATGAAGCGCGATGCTGGGTTCGGCGGTACTGCATGGCTTCTGCCAGATGTGCCACCTGGGTGCTGTTTGCGCCTGCCAGATCAGCAATGGTGCGCGCGACCTTGAGGGCACGGTGGGTTGCGCGTGCCGACCAGCCCAGGCGGGTGGCGGCAACATTCAAGAATTTGGCGGCTTCGGGCTCGAGTTGAATGTGCTGTTCCAGCTCTTGCCCCTGCAGTGCTGCATTGGTCTTGCCTTGCCGTGCGAGTGCGTGCTCGCGCGCTGCTGTGCAACGTTGACGAAGGCTCACAGTACTCTCGCCAGCAGGGGCGTTCATCAGCTCCGCATGGGGAAGGGCAGGTACATCCACATGCAGGTCGATGCGGTCCATCAATGGCCCACTGAGCTTGGACTGGTAACGCTGAACCTGATCGGGAGTGCACCGGCAGGCGTGTGTGCTGGAACCCAGGTAACCGCAAGGGCAGGGATTCATGGCGCCAATGAGCTGAAAACGCGCAGGAAATTCGGCCCGCTGCGCGGCCCGCGAGATGGTGATGGTGCCGCTCTCCAGGGGTTCACGCAGAGCTTCGAGGGCGGCTCGGGGAAACTCGGGCATCTCGTCCAGAAATAGCACGCCATGGTGCGCCAGGGAGATTTCTCCGGGGCGTGGAGGTGAACCCCCGCCCACGAGCGCCACAGCACTCGCCGAGTGGTGCGGGCTGCAAGTGGGGCGCTGGCCCCAGTGTTCCATGGAAAATCGACCGTTGAGGCTGGCAATGGCTGCACTTTGGAGTGCTTCGTCGGTACGCATATCAGGCAGCAAACCGGCAAACCGATGGGCCAGCATGGACTTGCCGGAGCCGGGTGGACCACTGAGCAGCAGGCTGTGACCTCCAGCCGCCGCAATTTCCAGAGCGCGTTTGGCTGCGGCCTGACCTTTCACATCGGCCATGTCAGGTAGGGCTACCTGGGTGGTGACTGGACTTGGGTAGACACGTGCCCAACCATCGTCAGAGCTCAGCGGGGACGCGCCTTCAAGCACGGGCGATCCAGATGGCGCAAAGTGCCGCACTACATCAAGCAGGTGACGCGCACGGTAAACATGCGAATGCGGAACAAGGGCCGCTTCTTCGGCATTTCCCGGGGGGAGCACCAGTTTGGGGCGGGTCTGACTGGTGTGCAGGGCCAAAGCGGTGGCCAGGGCGCCGCGCACTGGACGCAACTCGCCAGACAAGGACAGTTCGCCTGCGAACTCGTATTCGGAGAGGCGGGAGCCATCAATTTGCCCGCTGGAGGCCAATATGCCCAAGGCAATGGGTAGATCCAGCCTGCCTGAATCCTTGGGCAGATCGGCTGGGGCCAGATTGACGGTAATTCGCTTGTTGTTGGGAAATTCCAGTCCCGCGTTCTGGATAGCACAGCGGACCCGCTCGCGGGCTTCCTTGACCTCGACATCTGCAAGACCCACCAACGTGAAGCTTGGCAATCCGTTGGCCAGGTGAACCTCCACCGTGACGCTGATAGCTTGCAAGCCCAATAGCGCGCGGCTTTGTACCAAAGACAAGTTCATGGCGGAGCTCCCTGTATTGATGGCGGTGAAATACTGTTTTTATATACAGATATGGTAACGCAACGCGCACTGGTTTGGTGGACAAGGAAGAAACTTTGCATTCATTGCAGTGCAGCAAAGTTGGCACGGATCCTGCTGATCAGTGATTTTTCAATGACCCTTCTGGAGCTACCTTATGAAACTGATGACAAAAACCTCCCTTCTTTTGGCAGCAATGGTGTCTACCACCGCAGCCATGGCCCAAACTGCAGCTCCAGCACCGGACTACACCCTGGCGTTCAATGTAGGCGCTGTCAGTGACTACCGCTACCGTGGTATCGCCCAAACCTCATTCAAGCCAGCGATTCAGGCAGGTGTTGACTTTTCCCACAAGAGCGGTGTGTACGCAGGTGCCTGGGTTTCCAACGTGAACTGGATCAAGGACTATGTGGGTGCCACAGAGGGTGCAACTGAAGTGGATCTGTATGGCGGTTACAAAGGCGAAATCGCCAAAGACCTGGGCTTTGATGTGGGCCTCATCACTTACCAATATCCCAGCAACACTGCTGACAAGGCAGGATACGCCAACGCCAACACCACCGAAATTTATGGCGCCCTGACCTATGGCATCGTGACTGCCAAGTACAGCCACAGCACAGGTACCTTCATGGCTAACAACAACAGCTCTGGTAGCGGCTATTTTGAACTGGCAGCCGGTTTTGATTTGGGTAACGGCATGACCTTGACACCCCACATCGGCCGCCAGGTTATCCCCGGTCAGGCCGGCAATGCGGGTGACTACACCGACTTTTCTTTGACCTTTGCCAAGGACTTTGGTAATGGCTTGGTCGCCACGGCGTCTGCTATCGGCACCGATGCCAAAGACTCTTTCTACAAAGTAGGCTCCTATGACAACCTGGGCAGAAATGCACTGGTTGTGGGCCTGAAATACTCCTTCTGATCGGCCAATCCAAATTGGTGCGCTGTGTTTTGGCGCAAAAACCTGCAAGGCACCTTCGCGGTGCCTTGCCTCATTCTGGGGTTGCTGTGGGAAGGGTGTGGATCGGCGCATGTTGGCACGTCTCCTGCTTAATGCTTATATCTCCCGACGAAGGGAGAAAAAGATCAGTCCCCTTGGGCGGCTGGACACCATTGTTTTTTAGTTGAGGTGAATACATGAAACTCGTAACGGCCATCATCAAACCGTTCAAGCTCGATGAGGTGCGGGAAGCCCTCTCCAGCATTGGCGTACAGGGAATTACCGTCACTGAAGTCAAAGGCTTTGGACGTCAAAAGGGACACACCGAGCTGTACCGCGGTGCGGAGTATGTGGTTGATTTTTTACCCAAGGTCAAGGTCGAAGCGGCCATTGACGATGCTTTGGTAGAGCGCGTGATTGAGGCCATAGAAGGCGCGGCGCGCACCGGAAAAATTGGTGACGGCAAGATTTTTGTCTATGACGTCGAACAGGTAGTTCGCATCCGCACCGGTGAGACCGGCAAAGAAGCGCTGTAAGCAGAAAGAGAGCACTGAAATGAAAAAACTACTTGTATCCCTTGCGCTGGGTCTCGGCCTCCTGTCTGGCGGACACCTTGCATTCGCGCAGACCGCAGCCCCTGCGGCGGTCACTGCGGAAGCCAAGCCTGCTGAAGCTGCGCCTGCCGAGGCGCCTGCTGCCGCTGCGGCCGCCGCCGTTGCAGCGTCCGCCCCTGCAGCGACCGCTGCTGCAGCGCCTGCACCTGTGCCCAACAAGGGCGACACCTCCTGGATGATGGTCTCCACCATATTGGTGATTTTGATGACCGTACCTGGTTTGGCGCTGTTCTATGGTGGCCTTGTGCGCAGCAAGAACATGCTGTCGGTGCTGATGCAGGTCATGGTCACGTTCTCCATGATTGTGGTTCTGTGGTTCATCTACGGCTACAGCCTGGCATTCACGGAGGGCAACGCTTTTGTTGGAGGGCTGGACCGACTGTTCATGAAGGGTGTCTGGGACAACGCTGCAGGCACTTTTGCCAATGCGGCCACCTTTAGCAAGGGCGTAGTGATTCCCGAAATCGTGTTTGCAGCATTCCAGGCTACCTTTGCCGGAATTACCTGTGCGCTGATCGTGGGCTCGTTTGCTGAGCGCATCAAGTTCTCTGCTGTACTGGCCTTCATGGTGCTGTGGTTCACCTTCTCCTACGCTCCCATTGCGCACATGGTGTGGTTCTGGATGGGCCCTGATGCCTACGCTACCAAAGAGGTGGTTGATGAGATGACCAGCAAGGCCGGCATGATCTGGCAGTGGGGTGCTCTGGACTTCGCTGGCGGTACTGTGGTGCACATCAACGCTGCGGTGGCTGGCCTGGTGGGTGCTTTCTACATCGGCAAGCGTGTGGGTTACGGCAAAGAAGCTATGGCGCCTCACAGCCTGACCCTGACCATGGTGGGTGCCTCCCTGCTGTGGGTGGGCTGGTTCGGTTTCAATGCTGGCTCTGCACTGGAAGCCAATGGTTTTGCCGCCCTGGCCTTTATCAACACGTTTGGTGCTACCGCTGCTGCCGTTCTGACCTGGTCTCTGGGTGAAGCTATGGTCAAGGGCAAAGCTTCCATGCTGGGTGCAGCTTCCGGTGCCGTTGCGGGTCTGGTGGCTATTACGCCTGCCGCCGGGAACGTTGGTGTTGGCGGTGCCTTGATCATCGGTCTACTCGCCGGTTTTGCAGGCCTCTGGGGTGTGACCGGCCTGAAGAAAATGCTGGGTGCCGACGACTCGCTGGACGTGTTCGGCGTGCACGGTGTCTGCGGCATTCTGGGTGCCTTGTTGACCGGTGTGTTCAATTCGCCTTCTCTGGGTGGCCCTGGCTATGTCGCAGACTGGGTGACAGCGACCATGGTGACTGCCGCTGACTACTCCATCGCAGCTCAAGTGATGGTGCAAGCCAAGGCAGTGGGTGTCACCGTTGTCTGGTCCGGCATTGTTTCCTTCCTGGCTTACTTCATTGTTGACAAGACCATTGGTCTGCGTGTCAGCGAAGAAGACGAGCGCGAAGGCCTAGACATCAGCTCTCATGGCGAAACGGCTTACAGCCGCTAATCAGACCACGAACTGAATTTGATCATGTAGAGTGTCTCCAAATTTCTTGGGACTTGGGCCCGGCAGAGCTAACGCTCCGCCGGGTTTTTTTTGTGTACAAGCGCTACAGTTCAGGCTTTCAGTCGCAGCTTTTTCGTACGCAAGGCGTACCACCCGAGAACCTATGAAATGAACTGGGTACCGCTGACCCCCCAAACCTTCGCTCTGGGCGAGTCGCCCTTCTGGCACCCGCACGAGCAAATGTTGTACTGGGTAGACATCCCCGGCAAGCAGGTTTTGCGCGCCAATATCTATATGGGCACCGTGCAGGCCTGGGACATGCCCAGTGAGCCTGGTTGTATTGCCCCCGCCCATAGCGGTGGTCTGGTGATTGCCTTGCGCCATGGAATATTCCGGGCGCGCGAGTGGGGAGGCGAACTGGAGCACATCACTACGCTGCCCTACGACAGGGCAACCGTGCGTGCCAATGACGGCAAGTGCGATGCACGCGGTCGCTTTTGGGTCGGAACGATTGACGAAACCAAGTCGAACCGGGCGGCTGCGCTGTACAGCTTGGACTGCCGCAATGGCGAGGCCGTGATGGAGTGCAAGGTGGACAACGTCCTGACGGCCAATGGTCTGGCCTGGAGCCCGGACGGAAAAACCCTCTACTGGGCGGACACCCCCAGCCATGCGGTTCGCGCCTGGGACTTTGATTTGGCTTCCACTTCCATGGCGTCCGAGCGGGTGTTTTTGCAGCGGAATCCTAAGCCAGGGGGATGGACCTTTGATCAGCAGGCGGGGTATGGCGGTCGCCCGGATGGCGCGGCAGTCGATGTGCAAGGCAACTACTTTGTGGCCATGTATGAAGGCGCCTGCCTGTGCCAGTTCGCCCCGGACGGGACTTTGTTGGCGGAAATCCCAACGCCGGTGATGTGCCCCACCATGCCTTGTTTTGGCGGAGAAGAC
>CAJBMJ010000020.1 GCA_903954045.1 uncultured beta proteobacterium
ACTGCACTGCCGCCATCGGTGGCTTCTTTGCTGGCTTTGGTGGCCATGCCATCGGTTACTTTGGCGTTGTCGCTGTTTTGGCTGATGGAGGCCGACATGACGTCGATAGAGGCTGTGGTTTGCTCCACGCTGGCAGCCTGCTCACTGGCGGCCTGAGACAAACTTTGGGCGGTAGCACTCACCTGGTTGGCAGCACCCGTCAATGCGTCCGCCGCACCACGCACTTCGTCAATTATTTCTGCAAGCTTTCCACAACTCACATTGGCATCCTGCTTGACCTGGTCGAACACTCCTTGTGCATTGCGTTCGATACGCTGGGTCAAGTCACCCGTAGCCATGCCGGAGAACACGCGGCCAACATCCTCAATGATGTCAGCCAGTTTTTCTGTTGTGGCGTTGGCATCGTTCTTCAGTTGTCCGAACGCTCCGGAATATTCGCGGGTAATGCGCTGGTTGAGGTCCCCGGCGGCTAGTGCCCCGAACACGCGCACTACATCTTCGAAAATGGTGGCGGTGGTTTCCAGCATGCTGTTCACACCTGAACACAACTCGGCAATGGGGCCAGTCTTGCCTTCCATGGGAATGCGCTGCGTCAAATCGCCCGCCCTCGCGGCCGATGTCACAGCCTGCGCCTGCCCCACGGCCAATTTCAGCATATCGGTATTACGAACCTCCGCAGTCACATCGGTCGCAATTTTCACGATCTTGTTCACGCGCCCCATCTCGTCCGTCACGGGCGCATACACGGCCTGAAGCGATATCTCCTGGCCGTTTTTTGCAACGCGCTTGAACACTGCGTTTTGCGCCTTTCCCGCATTCAGATCTGCCCAAAACTGCGTGTAAGCAGGGGAGTTGGCCAAGGCCGCATCACAGAATATGCGGTGGTGCTTGCCAATGATTTCGTCATTCTGGTAGCCCATGGTCTGCAGGAAATTCTTGTTCGCCTTGAGAACATGCCCGCCCAGATCAAATTCAATGTAGGCAAAAGACGCGTCAATTCCACCCAGAATTCCACGGGCGTTTTGACGCTCGGTTTCTGCTTCGGTGATGTCGTAACGCACTCCCAGGTATTTCATGGGCTTGCCGTTCTCGCCAAGAATAGGTGCGATGACCGCGTCGACGTAGTACGGCGTTCCGTCCTTGGCGCGATTTTTCACCACGCCCCTGAAAATATCGCCCCGCCCAATGGTGGCCCACATCTGCTTGAACACTTCCTTGGGCATGTCGGGATGCCGTGTGGTGTTGTGTCCGAAGCCGATCAGTTCATTTTTGGGGTATTTGGATACCTGCAGGAACTTGTCGTTCACTGTCAGGATGTCACCCTTCTTGTCGGCCTCCGAAACAATGCTCGTCAGGTTCATGATGTCGGTGCGTACCTTGAGCTCGGCCTCAAGATCCGCAATGCGCTGCTCCAGCGCACCACCACCGAAAAGGCGTGTCAACCAGCTACCCGTGTTTTGTGCGTTTTGTGTCATGGCTTGTTTCCTATTTGTGCTTATGTTTATGTTTTCGAACTATTAACCTACCAAGGACCAGCAAATGTTGGCTAATGCACCTGCGGCTGGGGAGTTGCTGAGTGCAGCGACGCAGGCGCATTAACGTCCGTCACCAACTCACCCAGACTTGTCACATCGAGAATCAGCGCCACTTCACCGCTTCCCAGAATGCTGGAGCCCGAAATTCCCCGGAGCGTTTTGAAGAGTCGGCCCAGCGGCTTGATGACCGTCTGGTTCTGGCCCAAAAGCACCTCAACCTCAATGCCGTACTGTCCTTTGGCTGAATTCACTACCACCACACTCACGCGCTCTGGCAAGCTGGACTCCACGGTGTATAGCGTGCGCAAGCGCACCACCGGCAGCACCGCACCACGCAACTCCACGCAATGGCGGCCATTGGCATCGACCTTGGTGCTGTGATGGGCGGCCTCGATCACCTCGACCACGGAACCCAGTGGCAATACAAACTTGGATTTACCCACACCCACCAGGAAACCGTCAATGATGGCCAAGGTCAGGGGCAGGCGAATATCGACCTGCAAGCCTTTGCCGGGCTTGCTGGTCAACTTGAGCGTGCCGCGCAGTGCTTCGATGTTCCTTCGAACCACATCCATACCAACCCCTCGCCCCGACAGGTTGGTCACCTGCTCGGCAGTAGAGAACCCCGGCTCGAAGATCATCATATTGATAACGTCATCTGCAGGCACAATGCCCTGCTCGATCAAACCGCGATTCCAGGCACGCTGCAGTACCCGCTCACGGTTGATGCCACGACCATCGTCCTCGATTCGGATCAGGATAGCCCCGGTCTCATGGCGCGCGCTCAAGGTCAGTTTTCCTGCAGCAGGCTTGCCCGAAGCGATACGCTCCTGTGGCGGCTCCAGACCGTGGTCCAAGGAGTTGCGCACCAGATGCATCAGCGGATCGGCAATCTTCTCGACCATGGATTTATCAAGTTCAGCCTCGCCACCCACGATTTCAAAATTGACTTCCTTGCCCAGGCTGCTGGCCGTATCGCGAACCACACGACGGAAGCGGCTAAAGGTTTCACCCACTGGCACCATGCGAAGGCCCAGTGTGCCGTTTCTGATTTCTTCAATCAGACTGTTCATGTGCAGGTTGGCTTCAATCAATTCCACTTGGCGGGTTTCCCTGGCCAGCAGCGTGGCACCGGCACCTGCAATTACCAACTCGCCAAGCAGATTGATCACGGCGTCCAGTCGGTCGGCCTGAACGCGAATGTATCGCTCCTCGGAGGGAGCGGCTTCCCGAATTTTTTGCTGCTTACCCAGCGCTGCCGCGACGACCTCCGGAGCCACACCCGCCTGGGTTTCAAGCAGGTCTCCAATTTTTGTCTTGGCCACAGCAGGCATGCCACGGGTTTGCTGCTGGGTAGAGAGCACTTGCTGAAGTTTGTCCTGCGTCAGGGCTCCCACCGAAACCAGCATATCCCCCAAGCGCGGGGTCTCCGGCATTTCGTCAATCGCCCGGGCCATTTTCTGGCCATCGGTCTCGGGGGCTACGACATCGAGCTCGCAGTCATCAATGACAAAGCTGAAGGCGCCTTCAATGTCCTCCCGCTTGGATGCGGTTTCGAGTTCCATAAAGAAACTCAGGTAGCAACTCTCGGGATTGAGGTTCACCAGGGGAGGGACCGTGTCCACGCCACAGCGTATGGCTTTGACCTTACCCAGGCTCCCCAAATAGCGCGCAATAGACAGTGGGTCCATGCCATTGCGAAATGTCTCCAGGCCAAACCGGGCAGAAATACTCCAGGTCTTGATGCCGCCAGCAACTGCCGTTTCAGTCGCCGCTGCGGCAGGGGCGGGGGCTTGCGCCGCGGCCTTTCCTTCCGTCAAGGCCTGCAGCTGCGTCACCAGATCCGAGCGAAGGTCTTTTTTCTCAGGGGTATCAGCACTCTCATCGGCCGCCGTGTCCACCAGAAACTTGATCTGGTCATTGCACTGCAATAGCAAGGTGCTGATGCTGGGATTGAGCGCAATCTCACCATCGCGCATTTTGTCCAACAAGGTTTCTACGTGGTGGGTAAATTCCACCACACGGTTCAAACCAAAAATACCGGCCGACCCTTTGACAGTGTGGGCACATCTGAAAAGGGAATCCAGCAGCTCCCGGTTGTCGGGCTGTTCTTCCAACTCCAACAACAGGGTCTCGATAGCCTCGATTTGCTCGGCTGCCTCTGAGATGAACGCGGGCATCGCCTCGCGGATAAAGTCCATATCTGCATCGTGGCTCATGGGATTTATGCTCCTGCACCGTCTTTGAGGTAACGTTTATCTATCCAGTGACCAAAGCCCAAGGTCTTGCAGGCCTCGGTAAAGGCCTCACTGGTTTGAACGAGGTGCCACGTCTGCTCCATATTGGCAAGTGCAGCCAAAAGTTGCAGGCCGGAGCCATCGACCTCACCGACATTCTTGGCCGATATTTCCAGATAGTCGTGGCTTTTTCCGTTTTGTTCTGCTACCCAAGCCAGCAACGCGTCGCGTGTCTCCAGGGCACTGTAGATATTGAGTTCAGTGGGTAGCTCAAAAGGTTCGCTCATATGGTCTCCCAAACAGCCTATCAGGGGAAGAAACGCGCTCCTGGGCCTTGGCCACTGGAGCGATGGCACACGCTAAACGCAGAGTTTGGATACCGCGTTCACCAATTGGGTAGGTGAGAAAGGTTTGACCATCCAGGCCTTGGCTCCAGCAGCCTTGCCCTGCTCTTTTTTCTCTTCCTGGCTTTCGGTGGTCAGCATCAAAATGGGCATGAACTTGTAGGTTGACAAGGCTTTTGCCGCCTTGACGAACTCAATGCCATTCATATTGGGCATATTGACATCGCAGATAGCCATATTGATCTGGCGACCATCCAGCAGTGCCAGGGCGGCCTGCCCATCGCCCGCTTCGAGCACGCTGTAACCGGCACCCGTCAGGGCCATTTTGACCACTTGTCGCAAGCTAGCTGAATCATCAATCACCAAAATCGTCTTTGCCATTTCCAACCTCTTAAAAAAATGTAGTTTCTTCGCCAGCGGCGTTTCCAACGGGCCCACCCTGGTGGTCATCGCGCTGCTCTGCCATGGCATATTGGGATTCCAGACGGGCAACCCACTCCGCCAGGTCTGGTGTGTTTGCACCGCGACTGCCGAATGCCTCTTGCAGACGGCCAATATCACTCTCCAGCAAAGCCATCATCTGGCTGATGCGGTCCTGGTACTGGAAGCCCACATACATGCGCTCTACCTGGGCCGCCACCATCTGTGTTTCGTGGGTGAAGGGCTTGGTAATCTCTTCCAGTGCTCGAACAGCCTGGCGAACCATCTCCAGAACCTGCCCAAGGGCCGCTGCGTGGGCCGGCGGCAGTTGATCGTCCTGAAGTAACGGGGCAAGAGCACGCTCACACGCCTGAGTCAGACCTGTCACACCTCCATCGGACTGACTGAGGGCTTCGGTAATTTGCTCGGACTGCCGCTCTGCCCGGTGGATATGGGGGCCGATATCCGAAAAGGCCTGCAGCATCTCTGTCACCGCCACTTCAGACTGGGACCGCGATAGGGCCAAATGCCGTGCCCAGATAGGCAGCACACCGGCACACAATCCGGCCAGCGCCTGCGCCGACTGGTCATCCAAGGGTTTATCTGGAATAGTTGACATCGTAGGATCGTTGGTTTTTCACATAGTAGCGTGGTTTGAGCCTCATTTTGAGGCCCACATGCACCAAACTGGCAAATACGCTCTTTTCAGGCGATTGCGCGACGGCCCAGCACCTCAAAGGCCGGCAGGGTTTTTCCTTCCAGCACCTCCAGGAATGCTCCGCCACCCGTAGAGATGTACCCCACCTGTTTCTCAATGCCGTACTTGGCAATGGCAGCCAGCGTGTCGCCACCACCGGCGATGCTGAATGCACTCGACTCGGCTATGGCCTTTGCAATGGTTTTGGTTCCGTTCTCAAAGGCTGCAAACTCAAAGACGCCC
>CAJBMJ010000021.1 GCA_903954045.1 uncultured beta proteobacterium
CCTGGCCTCTGGCAAAACGGCCGAATACGGCATGAATGTGTGGGGCGAAGACTTCCATGTCCGGCACCATCACCATGACATCGCGTGCATGCAGATCAGGGTCAGTCTCAAACCAACCCAGCAGAAAATCGTGCAGCACCTCGACTTCACGCTGCGCCGAATGCGTTGTGACCAAGGTGATCGATGTATCTCCTGGGGTCAAGGCTATTTGTTCATCGGGAAGTGGCTCTAGGTGAAGAATCGCGGACTGCACTTGCGCCAGTTGCGTTGGAAATTGCGCAATGCTCACAGGGTCAACAAAGGCATCTACACGCTTGACCTTGCCCTGATAGTCCTCAACACGGTCAAAGTCATCGAGCAAGTGCAAGTAGTCACGCCCCTGCTTACCCCACGATGCCAGCAGGGTGTGGGTTGGCATGGAGGTGGAATTGGGACTGCGATGTAGTTTGGTTTGCTGTCGCCGGCGAACTTGTTGGCGCAAACGGTCATGCCCCTCAACAATATCGCCCCAATAGTACTGACATGGGTTTTGCACCAACATCAGCACTTGGCTCAGCTGACCCAATAGGGCCAAGGCCTCAACCGTTTGCATCGACAACGAAGAAATCCCGAAAACTACGATACGCGGTGGAATGCCCACAGGTAACTTTCCGGTTGACTTGTATTCGTCGACCAGTACACGGAGTTTCGTCATGAACCTGGCGTGTACTGTTGAGCGTGAAGCATCCGCCAACGCATCACCGATATCCAGGCGGATATCCCTCCAAAGCTGGGCTTGCCAGGCGTGAACGTCTTCCAGCACAGCTGGCTTGCCATCATGAAAGCGCAAAGTGTTGTTGTCCGCGGACCAATCACTCAGCCAGTCAGCACGGTAGCTTTGGTAGCCATCGAACACATCGGCAATTTGCTGCGCCAGTTGGTAAAGCCTGCGATCATCCGTGCCGCCGCTCAGGTAGCGCTTTAGGGGCGCGTACACCAGTCCTGCTTCACCATCCCCATTGGCGAGCACTGGCAACAGGCGCATCAAGCGCCACAGCAGGCTCGCCTTGTCAAAAGGCATGTGGTGGGGGACAGCCTCTGCACCCAATACGCTGCGATAAACCTGCCAAAGGTAGCTTCCTGGCAACTCCATACGAGTGGCGGCACAAATCCCCAAAGCAGATTCGTCGGCCAGGGCCATTTCCAACCAGTGCTTCATGCCGTTGCTTTGCACCAGGATCACTTCCGCTTGCATGGGCGGCAATGGCTGAGACTTCAAGAAGTGGGTCAGTAAATCCCGCAAGTCCTCCAGACGGTTGGCGTGGAGGACCATGAAACCAGATGGGAGGGAATGGTGGTTTGTAGTTGTCATTGTTGTTTCTGCTACCTGAGATGTTCCAAGAGTATCGAACACCTCAGGCTCACCGAATGAGCTTTGGTCGCTCAGGGCGAGTTTTCTGGTACCGAGATCGAACCTGGAGCGCAAATCCTTTCGCAAAAGACCCTTGCGACATTCCAGGCACTGAAGTGCAACGGTTCGGCATCGATAGCGCAAATGAACGGTACATTTCAAGATGACAATAATCCGGTGGACGGTGACCTCCCCAAACGAACGATCTAAACACTGGGTGGGGTAACCTGTTCGAAAAAACCACATCGATTCATGATCAGTTCCACCAAAATCCACGACACGCTGGTGTACCGCCTTTCGCAAGTGTTGACCAAACTCAACCAGGGGGAATCGCTCGATCCGCAAGCCTTAGCGGATGAATTCGGCGTCAACCTCAGAACGATCCAGCGCGACCTGAATGTGCGTTTTGCCTGCCTGCCGTTGATCAAAACCGCTGGCCGCTACCGGCTTGAACCGGCGCACTTGGGAAAGCTGACGATCAAGGACATTTCGCAGTTCGCCTCGCTATCGGGGGTCAGTGGACTGTTTCCGCAGTTGAGCGAACAATTTTTGCGTGGCGTGTTTGACTCAGATCGTAAAGACGCGTGGGTCGTTAAGGGGCACCATTACGAAGATCTGCGCGGCAAGGATGCATTGTTTTCTGCACTGGAGCAGGCCATTGTTGACCACCACCATATTCAGTTCACCTACAACAAGGCACCCGGCCAAAGCAAGCTGCGCCAGCAGGTGGAGCCATACAAACTGATAAACCAGAAAGGCATCTGGTATCTGGCAGCGTGGGATGACGGAAAGTTGAAGGCATTCACAGTCACCAAAATGGAAGGTCTACTAGCCACATCCACCGTATTCGCGCCGCGCACTCACATTGATGACGAACTTGCAAAGAGCGACGGCATCTGGCTCGGTGTGCAGCGCCAGCGCGTTGTGCTGCGCGTTGCGGGTGCGGTTGCCGAATACTTCAAACGCCGCCAACTTATCCCCAACCAGCAAATCGAGCGCGAACTGATGGGCGGAGACATTCTGGTGTCAACCACTGTGGCCCAGGCCGACGAAGTACTTTCCATAGTGCGCTACTGGATTCCACATGTTCGAATTCTGGAGCCGGTGGAGTTTCAGCAAAAGTTAGACGCGGGTTTGGCTTCGTACCTGGCAATGGGCAATGCCGATTCGTAACAATATTCTCTGCTTTGCGTCGCGTACCGAAAAACGACACACCCTGTCATCCAGATCACCTATCTTCGCTTCAGGTATTTGCCGAAATGGCTAGCACTTCTGACGGAGGGTTTATGGATTGGACTGCGGATTTGATTGGGCTACTGTTTCTGATTGCAGGTGGTGCTTTGAGCATGAAGGCGAGGAAACGGAAATTTGATCGAACCAACCCCTTTGGCGTTGAGCGGTTCCCAAGTTACATGACAAAAGTGGCTTCGAAAGCAAAAGACCACGTCTTTAACGGTGGAGCAATCATGCTTTTGGCTACGGGCACTTTGCTGCTGTCCTACAACCATATTGCCACTTGGGGTTGGATCGTCTGGCTTCCTATTGGGTTGTTCATGTTGTTTGTCTTGATTGGCACTTAAGCTTGGCATATAAACATGAAGTACTTCATCAAGTCCGAAAGCTGGTTGCGCCCATTCGCCAATGCGCTCCTATCAGCTATGTGTTTGCTGTGGGTTTATGCGGTACCAGTCTTACATGCCCACGCCGAAGAGCGACGCGTCTATCAAACCGACCAATACGGAAACGTTCAGTATCAAAAGCCGGGGTTTGCGATCCAATCTGACGGACGCATCTTCGAGACTGATTCGGGCGGCAACAAGCAGTACCACAAGCAACAATACAAGATCACAAACGGTACTGTCTATGAAGCAGACAGCGGCGGATCGATTCAGTATCACAAGGCATCACTCAGCATTCAAGCCGATGGTCAAGTCTTTCAAAAAGATCGCTATGGAAATATTTTGTATGGCAAAGACCATTCCGTGCGGAAGGATGACAAGATTTACCAGACCGACCGCTTGGGAAACATTCAATACCAAAAACCCGGCTTCAAGGTTGTTGCACCCAGGTGACCAACCTCAGAAATTGATGATGAGAACTCAATGACCGACAACGAAGAAACAATAACAAGCCGCCTCGGGCAATGGCGGTTTTTTTTGTTGAGCTACGGCTATCTGGCAATGCTCGGTGCCGGTTCTTGGCAAACACAATCGCTTAATTCTCTTTGGTTTGGAATACTGGTATTGGCACTTTCAGCTCCGATGATGCTGGCACTTTGGCACCAAAGTACAGTGCATCGACTGATCCTTTTGGGGCAATTCCGACAGGATACGTTTTTGTATAAATGGGGTAGTCGGCGGGCATTGAGCATATTGCTGCAGGCCGGTGGTGCTGTGCTGCTAGCCGCGCTAACGCTGTTGCAAGCAGCTTACTTTGGCCTGTTTGAATGGTTGTTGGTAGTGCTGTCGCCACTTGCCTTCAATGTCATTCATCGCTGGGCAAAGTCAAAGTCTGAAACACAGTTTTCAAAAGAAGTCTACGCAAGTCGGTGGGTTTTTTGGTTTACGCAATTGTCGTTTTTAGCAATATTTGTAGCCACCTTCGTATGTATCGCGTATTTCACTGCGAGCACTGAGCATATTCCCTATCTGGATC
>CAJBMJ010000022.1 GCA_903954045.1 uncultured beta proteobacterium
GCAAAAGCGCAGCAACTCGGCGTCGATCAGCGGGTAGGCGACGTTCATCACGTACAAGGGCACTTGGGTGTTTCCGTAGACGTCGGCCAGGCCGAGCTGCCCCAGGGCGCGGATCAGCGTGTTGTAACAGCCACCCTGGACCACGATACCAATGTCGTCAGCCTGGTCGCCGAAGAATTCATTCAGGCCGCGCTCCGCGATGAAACGCACTGCGGCGGGCCAGCGCTGCGTGACCTTCTCCTGCTCGTGCAGGAAGCTGGCCGGTGGCAGCACGATACGACTCACGTCGCGCTGTGGATTCTCCATAGCCTGCGCCAGTGTGAAGGCGGGCGCCACGTTATCGGATGCGATGAACTGCCCGTGCACGTGGCAGGAGCGGATGCGCAACTGCAGCATCACAGGGGTATGGCTGGCCTCGGACAGATCGAATCCGTCCTTCACCGCCTGGACGATGCTGGGGAGGTTTGGGCGCGGGTCGAGCAGCCACATCTGCGACTTCATTGCGAAGGCGTGGCTGCGCTCCTGCATGATGGACGAGCCCTCGCCGTAGTCCTCGCCAACGATGATCAGCGCTCCGCCTGTAACACCGCCCGATGCCAAGTTCGCCAGTGCGTCCGACGCCACGTTGGTGCCGACTGTGGCTTTGAAGGTCACTGCGCCCCGCAGCGGGTAGTTGACCGAGGCGGCCAGGGTGGCGGCGGCCGTAGCCTCGCTGGCGCTGTTCTCGAAGCGTATGCCCTGCTCTGCCAGGATGTCCTGCGCATCGGCGAGCACATCCATGAGATGCGAAATGGGCGAACCCTGGTAGCCGGCCACATAGGCCACGCCCGACTCCAGCAAGGCCTTGGTGACGGCCAGAATGCCCTCGCCCGCAAAGACATCCCCGGCACCGAGCCGCAGCTTCTTTACTTCTTCTTTGAACGAACGCTCAGCCATGACGATGTCTTGCCTTTGGATTAGAAGGAATCAAACACTATTCCATGATTCCGAATGAAGTTTACTTGTGAACTATTTAAAAGTAAACATATTCAAAATCATCGTTTACCCTACCAAGCAAGATGCAGGCCAAAAAGTTACCAGCGAAGGCAGTTAACATCAAACCCCATGCCCAACTCAACTGAACTACCCTTTGTCGACGACTATCTGCCCGCCTTGCTCGCGCAGGCGAGTACGCTTATTTCGGAGGAATTTCATGCCATCGTGCTGACCAGCGGCTTCTCAGTCTCGGAGTGGCGAATCCTTGCCACCCTCACTGGCAGCGAAGGTATGAGCATTGGTGGACTGGCCCAGGTAGCGCTAGCCAAGCAGCCCACAGTTACGAGACTCCTCGACCGCATGGAAGCCAGGGATTGCGTACAGCGCTATGCCCACGATAGCGACCGGCGCATCACCATGGTGCGCATCACGCTCCATGGACGGCAGATCGTTGGCGACTTGATCGTACAAGCCAAGTTGCATGAGCAAAGCGTACTGAGGCCCTTCAGTGCAAAAGAGTCAAAAGTGCTGAAGGCCACGCTACGCAAGTTGATTGAACTGCATCGACCAATCGCCTGAACACCACACAAGTGACCATGGCTACGGCACAGATCTCACCTTTGTGGCGGTGGCGTTCCCGTGCGTAACGGGCTTCGCCGAGCTGGCAGGGACATTGCCACTGCGCGTGAGTAGCCTTCCCTGGACTCATGTGGACACGCGGGCACCAGTCCACCCACAAGATGCCGCCGTTTTAATAGCGCAGATCTTGCCGGGATTCAATTCAGTCAGATGGAGTCTAACTAAATAAGACCTGCCATCGAGCGCAATGACATAACACTGAGCCGCTGCACAGGCCAGTAAAGAAAAAAGGACTTAGATTTCTCTAAGTCCTTGATTTCATTGGGTTTTATGTGGTGGGTGATGACGGGCTCGAACCGCCGACCTACGCCTTGTAAGGGCGCCGCTCTACCAACTGAGCTAATCACCCCACCTGAAAAAAGTATGTCAGTTCAAAGCATCTTTCAACGCTTTGCCTGGACGAAACTTGGGCACTTTGGCGGCTTTGATTTTAATCGCAGCGCCGGTACGTGGGTTGCGACCTGTACGCGCTGCACGCTTTCCAACCGCGAAAGTGCCGAAACCAACCAATGACACCGAACCACCCTTCTTGAGGGTCTTCTTCACTGCATCAATTGTAGACTCCAGCGCGCGAGCCGCAGCGGCTTTGGAGATATCGGCATGGCTAGCAATGTGTTCTATCAGTTCGGTTTTATTCACAAAGACCCCTTGTATTGATGCAAAGTTGGTAGATATGTCTCTTTGGTTATCTGGTTGGTACCCATCGCAACAGCTTGAATTTGCAGGCTACGAGGCTCTTTGGCCTACTCGATCAGAACAACATCTCGACAACGCGGAAGTGGATTCTAGTCGCATTTCCAAGCTGACCAAGGCAGTTACTTCAACATTTTTCAAGTTGATGCCGAACGCAACAGTGCAAGAGTTACCGCGCCTTCGCCCGTATTTCTGGAACAGCCTTTTGCAGGTAATACACCATGGACCACACGGTCAGTATGGCAGCCAGCCAGATCAATACGACGCCCCATTGATGCGTATCAATGACGCCCATCAAAGGCCCATCAAAAAGCAGGAAAGCAATTGCAACCATCTGCACCACGGTTTTCAGTTTCCCGATCATGTGCACCGCAACGCTCTTGGACGCACCAATTTGAGCCATCCACTCACGCAGGGCAGAAATTGCAATTTCACGTCCGATGATGATGAGAGCAACAAACACATCCGCACGCTGCAAATGCACCAACACCAGCACACAGGCACACACAAGAAACTTGTCTGCTACAGGATCCAGAAATGCACCGAAAGAGGAAGCTTGATTGAGCTTGCGGGCCAGAAAGCCATCCAGCCAGTCAGTGAGAGCGAACAGCACAAACATCACTGTCGCAATCCAGTTTTTCTCGACCAGAGTCGCAGTTGAATCCGGCAAATAGAACACTCCCACAATCAGAGGAATCGCGAATATTCGCGTCCAGGTCATGATGGTGGGGATAGTCATAAACATAGGCAGATTGTGGCATGGCTAGTGCAGAGCCCTGTAAATTTCTTCGGCCAACTGTCGGGAGATGCCATCAACTTTGGCCAGATCTTCCTCACTCGCCAATGCAACTCCGCGCACCCCACCAAAACGCTTCAACAAACTCGCACGGCGTTTGGGACCCACGCCAGGAATTTCTTCCAGCTTGCCACCTCCCAGTCGAACCTTGGCACGTTGGGCTCGCATGCCGGTAATCGCAAACCGGTGCGCCTCGTCACGGATCTGAGCAATCAGCATAAGTGCTGCGGAATCTGCTCCCAAGTAGACCTTCTCTCGACCGTCAGCAAATACCAGCTCCTCCAGACCAACCTTACGCCCTTCACCTTTTTCAACACCAACGATTAAGGAAAGGTCCAATCCGAGGGAATCGAAAACTTCCCGGGCCATTGCCACCTGCCCATTTCCTCCATCCACCAGCACCAGATCTGGCATTCGGCCCGTGCCGGCGCTTGGGTGCCCTGCATTTTTGGCATCTTTCAGCGCTTGAGCCAACTTGCTGTAACGACGGGACAAGACCTGACGCATCGCTGCGTAGTCGTCGCCTGGGGTGATGCCCTCAATGTTGTAACGTCGATACTGGGCGTTCTGCATCTTGTGGTGTTCAAACACCACGCACGAAGCCTGCGTGGATTCACCGGCCGTGTGGGAAATATCAAAGCACTCCATGCGCAGTTCATTCAGATTCTCCAACGCCAGATCCAGCGCGTCCGCCAGCGCTCTTGTGCGCGCCTGCTGGGAACCCTCTTCGGCCAGCAGTCGGGCCAATTGCAAATTTGCGTTGGTCTGCGCCATCTCAAGCCAGGCACGGCGCTGCTCTCGGGGCTGATACACGGCAGTGACTTTGGCTCCATTGGGTTGCGACAGCGCTGACATCAATGCCTTGCTGACCGGCTCGCTCAGAACCAGCACGGATGGCATAGGTGTGTCCAGATAGTGCTGTGTAAGGAAAGCCTCCAGCACCTGAACCTCCAAGGGTGAACCCATTCCCTTCTCTGCGTCTCCGTCAGGCTCAATCTCTGCCAGGGCGCACGCGTCATCCAGATGCGTCGGAAAGTAGGGCCTGTCACCCAGGTGCCTACCGCCGCGAACCATGGCCAAGTTTACGCAAGCCCTGCCACCCTGGACCTTGACGGCCAGAATGTCAACGTCCCGGTCAAGTACGTTGTCCATGGACTGCTGGTGTAGCACGTTGGAGAGCGCAGCGACTTGGTTGCGCAGTTCTGCCGCCTGCTCAAACTCGAGTCGATCAGCGTGCTCCATCATGCGCGCCTCCAAAGTCTTCATCACCTCCTGCGCGTCGCCACGCAAAAATTTTTCGGCATGGCTTACGTCCACTGCGTAATCAGCAATGGAAATGTGACCCACGCAAGGCGCTGAACATCGCTTGATCTGGTAGAGCAGGCAGGGGCGGGTCCGGTTGCTGAACACGGGGTCTTCGCAGGTACGCAGTCGGAAGACTTTCTGCATCAGCAAAATGGCTTCTTTCACCGCCCAGGCGCTTGGGTAAGGACCAAAGTAGCGATGCTTTTTCTCGACACTGCCGCGGTAATACGAAACCCGTGAAAAGTCCCCTGCTGTCGGCAACAGCGCGGCCTGCGGCGCACCCTCCAAACTAGCATCAATCTGCGTCCGGGGCGGCGCAGTACCGCTCATCTTCAGGTAGGGGTAGCTTTTGTCGTCCCGGAAAAGAATGTTGTACTTGGGGTTGAGCGTCTTGATGAGGTTGTTTTCCAGCAGCAGCGCTTCAGCCTCGGATCGCACTACCGTGGTTTCCATCCGCACAATTTTGCTCACCATGTGCCCTATTCGGGTGCCACCATGGTTTTTCTGGAAATAGCTGGAGACCCGCTTCTTCAGGTTGATAGCTTTACCGACATAAAGCACCTGACCATCCGCAGCAAAATACCGGTACACACCCGGCAAAGTGGGCAGACCCGCCACCTCTCGCAGCAATTCTTCACTGTGTGTTTCACTCATGGCAGCGTATTGTGATGCCTACCCGCATCAGCGATTTAAAGCTTGCCTTTTTGAACGTGGACAATCGACGGATGGACCATGCCAACGACTCCCAAGACCAGGAACCCATGCTGTGGGACATTTTCTGTCGGGTGATAGATAACCTGGGTGATGCAGGTGTTTGCTGGCGGCTTTGTTCCGATCTGGTCGCCAGAGGACATACCACGCGCCTATGGATAGACGAACCGTCGGTGCTTGAATGGATGTACCCAGGAGCGACCCAAGGTAAGCACAGGGGTATACAGGTACTTGATTGGACAGAGTCAGCCAATCCGGAGGTTCTGGCGACACTGGTTCCCGCTGACGTCTGGGTAGAGGGCTTCGGATGTGAAATTGCTCCTGAATTTATAGCTAGTCACGCACAGTTATCAGTGGCTAGAGGCACAAAACCAACAAAATTTCCCGTCTGGATCAATCTGGAGTACCTCAGCGCAGAACCCTATGTAGTGCGCACCCATGGCCTTCCCTCTCTTCTATCGTCGGGAGCAGCCAAAGGCAGTATTCGGCATTTTTTCTATCCTGGATTTACACCGCAAACGGGAGGCCTGATCCGTGAAAAGGACTTACAGGATCGTCTGGCCAACTTTGACAAGTCTGCCTGGCTCGCGTCTCACGGGATCGACTGCCAAAGTGGGCCGTTGCTGGTCAGCCTTTTTTGCTACGAACCTCCTGCGCTGCCCCGGTTGCTGGAGCATTTGGCAAATGGCCCTCATGCAGTCCAACTTCTGGTTACCCAAGGACGGGCACAGTCTTCGGTCCGGGCTGCGATTGAACATCTGAATGCCTCCTTGCCCTCATGGAATAAGCATGAGGCGCTATCAATTTCATATTTACCCTACTTGAGCCAGAGGGACTTTGACCATCTGCTGTGGTCATGCGACCTCAATTTTGTGCGTGGAGAGGACTCGCTGGTGAGAGGGCTGTGGGCCGGGCGCCCGCTGGTCTGGCAGAACTACCCCCAAAGTGATGACGCCCACCACGGCAAGCTAGATGCCTTTCTGGATATGTTGGGAGCAAGCGAATCGCTGCGCCAATTTCATCGTATTTGGAATGACGTCATTCAATTTCCGGGCAAACTTTTCGACTGGCAAGACCTTGGGCTCTGGCGACAGACCGTGATCGAGACAAGGTCCCGCTTGCTGCGCATGGACGACCTGGGTACCCAGCTCATCGATTTTGCAAAGAAAAAACGTTAAAATTCAAGGCTTTGCTGAAATCGTCTGCCCCGCAGGCTGACAATGCAAGCCCTCCGCCGCGTGTTGCGGCCTATATACGATTCTGGCTACCCACTGCCTCTCGACACCTATGAAAATCGCTCAAGAAATTCGCGCCGGCAACGTCATCATGCACGGCAAGGACCCCATGGTCGTCCTCAAGACTGAATACAGCCGCGGTGGACGCAACTCCGCAACCGTTCGCATGAAGCTCAAAAGCCTGATCGCCAACTTCGGTACCGAAGTGGTTTTCAAAGCAGACGACAAGATGGATCAAGTCATTCTGGACAAGAAAGAGTGCACCTACTCCTACTTTGCTGACCCTATGTACGTTTGCATGGACAGCGAATACAACCAGTACGAAGTGGAAGCCGAAAACATGGGCGACTCGCTGAACTACCTGGAAGACGGTATGGAAGTGGAAGTCGTTTTTTATGACGGCAAGGCGATCTCCGTTGAATTGCCTACCAGCGTGGTGCGCGAAATCACCTGGACTGAGCCTGCTGTGAAGGGTGATACCTCTGGCAAGGTTCTGAAACCCGCCAAGATTGCCACCGGTTTCGAAATTGGCGTGCCAATCTTTGTGGCTCAGGGTGACAAAGTCGAAATCGACACCCGGACCGGCGAGTACCGCAAGCGCGTCTGATCCGTTTTACTGAATCTGCATGCACGGCCATCCATTGGCCTGTTGCACCATAAGGCTCCTGCGGGAGCCTTTTTATTTCACCCCGAATTCGGTGTAGGCTATCTCTATGCAATTCGAGACACAGCCCAACCCCTCGTCCACGCCATCACCAGTCACAGCGACTACCAACCCCGCTCGACTGGCTCTGCGTCAAGTGCTGATAGACACTTACCATGAAAACGTTGCCTACATAAACCGCGACTGCGAGGTGTACCGGGCAGAAGGATTCAAGGCGCTGTCCAAAGTGGAAGTTCGTACCAACGGACACAGCATTCTGGCAACTCTCAACGTGGTGGATGATTCCACCATCGTCTCGTGCGGCGAACTGGGCCTGTCCAGAGCCGCGTTTGCACAAATGGGGGTAGAAGATGGCAATCTGGTCAAGGTATCCCAGGCGGAACCACCTGAATCCATCGGGTCGCTCCACCGCAAACTTGCCGGAGAGCGGCTTGATGCCAACGATTTTCGGTCCATCATTCGCGACATTGCAGACCATCGCTACTCGAAAATTGAACTGACTGCCTTCGTGGTGGCTTGCAATCGCGATGAACTAGACCGTGAGGAGGTCTACTTTTTGACGCAAGCCATGGTGGCCGCGGGACACCGTCTGGAATGGCCGGAAAGCCACATTGTGGACAAGCACTGCATAGGCGGAATACCAGGCAACCGAACTTCCATGCTCTTGGTTCCCATCATCGCCGCGCACGGTATGTTGTGTCCCAAAACATCCTCCCGTGCCATCACTTCGCCTGCGGGAACAGCAGACACTATGGAAGTACTGGCCAATGTGGAACTGCCGCTCGAACAACTGGAGAACATTGTCAGAAAGCATCGCGGCTGCCTGGCCTGGGGAGGTACAGCCAATCTGTCCCCAGCCGATGATGTGCTGATATCGGTAGAGCGCCCCTTGTCACTCGACTCTCCGGGACAAATGGTGGCTTCCATTTTGTCCAAGAAAATTTCTGCTGGGTCCAGTCATCTGGTACTGGATATTCCGATAGGTCCGACCGCAAAGGTGCGCTCCATGCCCGAGGCGCAGCGCCTGCGGCGCCTGTTTGAGTATGTAGCCAGGCGCATGAACCTCTCCATTGATGTCGTGATCACGGACGGAAGGCAACCCATTGGGAATGGCATCGGCCCAGCCCTGGAGGCGAGGGACGTCATGCGAGTTCTGGAAAACGATCCGCGTGCGCCGCTGGACCTTCGTCAAAAGTCCCTGCGGCTTGCAGGACGATTGATTGAGTCTGACCCGGATGTTCGTGGCGGTGACGGCTACGCCATTGCGCGTGACATTCTTGATTCAGGGAGGGCACTGGCCAAGATGCAAGACATTATTCAAGCTCAAGGCAGCAAGAATTTTGACCACAACAAGCCGGGACTGGGCGCCCTGACATTTGAAATGCATGCGCCAACGTCAGGTGTAGTCACCCGCATCGACAACCTGCAGCTGGCCCGTATAGCAGGTCTCGCAGGCGCGCCTAAGGTCAACAATGCAGGTGTCGACCTGATGTTCAAACTGGGAGATACGGTGACTGGTGGAGACGTGTTGTACCGGGTGCATGCCAACTTCCCCGTCGACCTTGAATTTGCCCGGCAAGCCTGCCTGAGATCATCCGGGTACTCCATCGGCAGCGCCTCAGAGGTGCCTCACGTTTTTGTGGAGTTTTGATGGATTCCTCAACACTGTTACTGTATTTTGATGATGAGCAGGACAGCGCTTCGCGTCTTGCGGCGGCTGCCAAATTTCCTATGGCCGCCATTGAGCGGCACCGATTCCCGGACGGCGAGCTCAAGCTGCGGCTTCCAGAGCAATTGCCATCCAAAGTGGTCTTGCTGCGCACACTGGACAAACCCAATGAAAAGCTGCTGGAGTTGCTGCTGGTAGCCCGCACCCTCCGTACGATGGGTGTGGCAGATGTCACCCTGGTCGCCCCCTATCTGGCATACATGCGCCAGGACATCGCTTTTCGTGCAGGAGAAGTTGTCAGTCAACGTGTTATCGGCGCATTTCTGGCGGACTTGTTTGATGCTGTGATTACCGTGGACCCACACCTGCATCGGGTTGCCACACTGGGCGAAGCAGTTCCAGCGAAGAGACCGGTAGTTCTCAGTGGTGCCCCACTGTTGGCAGATTGGATTGCCGGGCAACGCCCACAGGCACTGCTGATAGGCCCGGACGAGGAGTCGGCCCAATGGGTAGGACAGGCGGCGGCACGCCATGGTTTTGATTATGCAGTTTGCCGCAAGGTTCGTCATGGTGACCGGCAGGTTGAGATTGAGCTGCCTGTAGTGAATGTTCAAGGTCGCCCAGTGGTTTTGCTCGACGACATGGCCAGCAGTGGCCATACATTGGTGGCTGCCACCCAACTGCTGATTGCAGCGGGCGCGCGAAGCGTGGATGTGGCGGTGACCCATGCGCTGTTTGCAGACAACGCCATCGAAATCATCAAAAACGCAGGTGTGGGGGCGATCTGGAGTACCGATTGTGTCTTGCACCCCACCAACGCAGTCACCATGGCGTCCGCAATTGCCGGTGCCCTCATTACCTGAAACCACATGAACCCTAACCACAAGCTCAATGAACGCACTTTGGCAGATGCCTGGGCAGACCTGCAAGCCCACGCAGACGCTGGAATGTCGCTGGAGGCGGACGCCTACCGCCTGGCATTCTCTGACCCCGAATTTTTGCTGCGGCGCGAGACACGTGGAATTCGAATGCAGCTTGAAATGCTCAAGCCCGACATCGACCAGTCGGAGCAGGGCATTGAAAACACGGTGGTTGTATTTGGCAGTGCGCGCTTTCCCTCACCGGAAGAAGCACAGAAGTGCCTCACGGATGCGCAGGAGACCGGCAACCAGGAAGCAATTCAGATAGCCCAGCGCAAAGTCCGCAATGCGCGTTATTACGGTCTAGCCCGGGACTTTGCGCGCCTTGTGGCGCAATACAGCCATTCCTGCCCTGCTGAGGATAAGTTGTTCATTGCCACAGGTGGCGGCCCAGGCATCATGGAGGCCGCCAACAGGGGGGCGCATGATGTGGGCGCACCCAGTGTGGGACTAAACATAGCACTGCCACACGAGCAAGGAGCCAATCCTTATGTGTCGCCGGAGCTGAGCTTCAAGTTCCATTACTTTGCACTTCGCAAAATGCACTTTCTGATGCGGGCCAAGGCCTTGGTAGCTTTTCCCGGCGGTTTTGGAACCCTGGATGAGCTGTTTGAGGTCATGACCCTGGTACAGACGCGAAAGGCGAAACCGGTTCCCATTGTTCTTTTTGGAGTGGACTACTGGAAACGCCTCATCAACATGGACCTGCTGATTGAAGAAGGAACGATCTCCCCGGAAGATCTGGATTTGTTTCATTACACCGACAGTCCACGAGAAGCCTGGAACAAGATCAAAGAGTTCTATCAACTCGCATAGTACGATTTGCTAGCTTCAGGCGACTGGCAAATGCGGCGTTCGGGGGCGCAGTTGCCAAGCCGCTTGACTCCCCAGTCCGACCAAGGCGCCCACTGTCCAAAAGACAACGGAAACTCCAACTACGACCCCGACAGTGCCAAAGAGCATGGGCATCAAAACACTGGAGAGATTGATACTCATCAGGCGAAGCGCTATGGCCTGACCATGCTGTGCATGCGGCGTAATCTGGTGCAACGTGCTCATGATCATGGGTTGTACCGTTCCCAGCACCAGTCCCAGCATGACCGAACATACACCCATAGCCCATGCCGAAGGCATGAAGGGGTACACGGCAAAGAGAACAGCCGTTGCAAGCATGGCCCCTGTCACCACGGCCCATTCACGCAAATGGGCCGCCAACATGGGCAGAAGCAGGCGCACCGACGTAGCGGCCACGGCAAAAGCACCCAGAATGGTTCCAATGACGGAAGCGCTAAAGCCCCGCTCATGGCCAAGCACCGGCACGACAAAAGTATGCACGTCCCAGCAACTCGACAGCAACCAGTTAACAAGCAATAAACGCCGCATCAAGGGTTCACGCAGCAATGGCCAGGCGCTAGGCGACGCTCCATGGCTCGCCTGTATCGGGGCCAACTCGACTGTTCCACGTACACACAACCAGGCCAATGCAGGAACAAGGGCAGTGAGGGTAAACGCAGCAAGATAGCCATTGCGGTCAGCCACTGTGCCACCCACCCAGACTCCGGCATGGTCAATCAGCAGGCCCACCATGACCGGTCCCAGGAAGTTGGATACCGCAGGCCCAATAGACAACCAGCTAAACACACGCCGCAATTCTGCTGCGTCGTGTGCGGCGCGGCCCACATGCCGCTGCAACGCAATGGATGCCGCCCCTGTGGCACCGCCCATTGCCAAAGCGCTGATGCACAGAACCCAGAAGTAAGGCGCTGCTGCGGCCAGACCAGCCCCCACCATGGATGCTGCTATGCCCAATGCCACAGGGCGACGCAGGCCATGCCGATCAGCAAACCGCCCTGCTGGCAGCGCCAAAAAGACCTGCGTCAAGGAAAACAATGCCAATAGAAAACCAACTGCCAATGGCCCGTAGCCTTGCTGCAAAGCCCACAAGGGGGCCGCCATACGCATACCTGCCATGCTGGCATGGAGACAAACATGCCCCGCAATCAGACGCAACAAACCCAGGGTGTTTTTGTCATTTGGGCCAGGGGGAACGTCCTTTGCAACCAGACTCATGTCGGTTTACTGTCCAAGTCACGCTCCTGGTCTTGCTCGGCGAACATGAGCGCCTGACCCTGCCCCTCGGGCAGTGCCTCGACTTGTTTCAAAACACGACCCATGGCCCGGCTGCGCGTCTCGGCACTGTCGAGGGTATTGAGTACCGTCTGGGTCTGCGCCTTTACCTTGGCCAGCACATCGCCAAATTTGCCAAATTCGGTTTTCACGGCACCCAGCACCTGCCAAACCTCACTGGACCGCTTCTCCAGCGCCAGCGTTCTGAACCCCATCTGCAACGAGCTCAGCATGGCAAGCAGGGTCGTAGGACCTGCAAGGGTAATCCTATGGTCGCGCTGAAGGGCTTCCATAAGACCCGGACGTCGCAGCACTTCGGCATACAAGCCTTCGGTAGGCAAAAACAGAATGGCGAAATCCGTGGTGTAAGGAGGCTCCACATATTTCTCGGAAATGGATTTCGCTTCCATGCGGATACGCAACTCAAGTGCCTTTGCAGCCATTTCGGCGCCTGTCACGTCTGCCCGTTCCTGCGCGTCAAGAAGCCTCTCGTAATCCTCGTTCGGAAATTTCGCGTCTATCGGCAGCCACAACGGTTCACCCGAGTCTGAACGCCCTGGCAACTTGATCGCAAAATCCACGAGATTCTTGCTGCCAGGTCGCGTTGCTACCTGAACCGCATACTGGTCGGGCACCAGCACCTGCTCAAGCAAGCTCGCCAACTGCGCCTCACCGAACATCCCGCGGGTCTTCACGTTGGTAAGCAGGTGCTTGAGATCACCTACCCCCTGGGCCAGCGACTGCATTTCACCGAGTCCCTTGTGCACCTGCTCCAGCCTCTCCGCTACCTGCTTGAAGCTTTCGCCCAAACGGGTCTGCAAAGTAGTCTGGAGTTTCTCGTCAACAGTCGAGCGCATCTCATCGAGCTTGGATGCATTGCTAGCCTGCAACTGCGCCAACTGCACATCCAAGGTTTGGCGAATCTCGGACATGCGCCGTGCGTTGGATTCCGATACCTGGGACAGTTGCTGCGATAGCGTATCGGACAGCGTTTTTTGCAGCAGGGTGAGTTGCTGTCCAAACGCATCGATCTGCGTGTTCTGGGTTCGCGTCGCTTCCGAACTCTGTTGCACCAGGGTCTGCTGAAAAGTGGCAAGGCTTTGGGAAAGCTCCTGCCGAGTGCTACGTGAGGAATCGGCAATTTCGCGACGCAACTCCCGCTCCAGTTTTTCTGAACTGCTACCCACCAAATTCAGCAATTCGATGCGCTGAGCTTCACGCGTTGGGGAGTCTTGCCCCGCGTCCTTAAGGTCACTCACTTTCTTCAACAGAAAAACCAGTGCCACCGAATTGAAAATCACCAGGGCAACCAGTCCCAATAAAGGCAACTCGCTCACACCCCGGCCCTCGTATCACATAGTGCGCGTGAATCGGTACAGTCCACGTCAAGTTTTCCGAAGGTAAGGCAAGACATCAGAAAACGCTGCACTTACTTGCTCAACCAAAGTAATTGCCTTGGGCAGATCAAGTTGTCGGCATGCAGCCTCGAGGCTCTGTGAGACCTCACCCAGACGCATGGCCCCCACCGTGCGAGCCGCAGATTTCAAACGATGCGCCACATCTGCAAGAGACACCAAATCGCCGCTAGCGCCATGCGCCATCAAGTCTGATATTTGAGAACTGACGTGCGACAAAAATCGCTCACGCAACCGCTGTTGGGCCTGAGCATTGTCTCCAACGGAAAGCTCCAGCGCTCTGGGGTCCCAAACCGTGTTGCGGTCCTGAATGACCTGGGGATTGAGCGGGGTTACTGGCTTGTCTTGTACAAGGTACCCAATCAGGTTATCAACGGCCAACATGGCCATGGCTCGGCGTGTTGGCTCGGTGGCGCTGGCAATATGAGGGGTCAGAACCACATTTGACAAACTCAATAAATCGGGATGCACTGAAGGCTCCCCCTCATAGACATCCAAGCCAGCCGACGCGATTTGCCCCTGACGCAGCGCAATCGCCAACGCTGCATCGTCCACAATGCCGCCCCTGGCAATATTGATAAGTGTTGCGGTCGGCTTCATGATGGCAAGTTCAGCCGCGCCAATGGTGTGGTGCGATGCGGGTGAATATGGAACCACCAGCATCACATGGTCTGCTGTCCTTAGCAACTCATCTTTTTCCAGATAAATGGCTTTGCAATCCATCTCTGTGGCTGCGGCGAGTCGACTTCGATTGTGATAGACCACTTTCATACCAAAGCCGTAGGCTCCTCGTCGCGCTATGGCCTGACCGATGCGTCCCATGCCGATGATGCCTAGTGTGGAACCGTGAACTTCGCTGCCGGAGAACATGTCGTAACTCCAGCGAGTCCACTTGCCAGCACGCAAGTAATGTTCACTTTCTGTCACCCGTCGGGCGGTAGCCATCAGAAGCGCGAAGCCAAAATCCGCGGTGGTTTCCGTCAAGACGTCTGGAGCATTGGTGCCCAAAACTCCAGCAGCGGTCATGGCAACGAGGTCAAAGTTGTTGTAGCCCACCGTCATGTTGGAGCACACCCGCAGATCGGGACATCTGTCCAGCAAAGACTCAGTAATGCGCTCCACGCCCGTGGTGAAGACGCCCACTTTTCCCTGCAAACGCTGCACTAACTCATCCTGGGACCACATCTGGTCCAGCGGATTAGTCTCCACGTCAAAGTACTGACCCAAACGCTCCAATACGTCAGGAAAGATCGATCGGGTAACGAGTATGGCCGGCTTGCTCATAGCGACTCCCAACTAATCCAGCCAATGGGTGAAATCTGCCACCGGAACACGGGGTGTGTGGAAAGTATTCACAATTTCTGCCTGATCCGCATAGCCAAGTGCCATACCGCATACCAGCATCTCATTGGCACTGGCTCCAATGTGTGGCATCACAATCTTGGAAAATCCATTCCAGGCTGCCTGTGGGCACGTATCCAGACCGCGGGCCTTGGCAGCGATCATGATGTTTTGCATGAATCCGCCGTAATCCACCAGCGAGCCGCGACCCATCACACGGTCCACGGTGAACATCAACCCTACCGGAGCATCAAAAAATTTGAAATTGCGCTGGTGCTGCAAATGCATTTTCTCCCGGTCGGCCTTGCCGATACCCAACAAACCATACAGCCCCCACCCGTTCTCACGGCGACGATCGATATAGGGGCTGACCCATTGCGTAGGATAGTAGTCGTACTCCTCGACGTACTCAGATGCCAACTCTGGATTGCTTCGCATGGCTTCATGGGCTTGGCAAGCCTTTTCGACCAGCAGTTCACGACTTTTTCCCTGTAGCACATACACATGCCAGGGCTGGCAGTTAGTGCCCGAGGGAGCTCGACTGGCGACCTCGAGGATGTCCAGCAGATCGGACTTTTGAACCGCTTGCTGGGTAAAGGCTCTCACCGACATGCGCGAGGCAATGACTTTGTCGACTTCCGTTCTATTCACTTTAAGGTCTCCAATACTATTTTCAATTTTTCAGGCAAAACCGTCGGGCGTCGCGTCGCGGCATCCACATACACATGCACAAAATGTCCTTTGGCTGCGCATAAGTCATCGGAACCAAAAATACCAACCTCATAGCGCACGCTGGAAGATCCCATATGTGCGACCCGAATACCCGCCTCCACGATCTGCGGAAAGGCCAAGGGAGCAAAGTAATTGCATTGGGTTTCCACTACAAGGCCAATGGTTTTGCCCTCATGGATATCCAGAGCACCGTGTTCAATGAGGTAGGCATTGACTGCTGTGTCAAACCAACTGTAGTAAACAACGTTGTTTACGTGTCCATAAGCGTCATTGTCCATCCATCGGGTGGTGATGGGCCTCAATGCCCGGTAAGCGCTTCTGTGTTCTGCCGAAGGTTTGAGTACTTTGGTGTGCTGCATGACCGGATTCTGCCAGCGTCCAATGATCAGATAAGCACGGAAGGTCTCATCAGTGACGCCGTGATGAAAGATGGCGAATTTAGTTGCTCAATACTAAATTGTTGCGTCGCAGCAAAAAGTTCTTGCAATGACAATCTGCATGCCTATAATTCGTTCCATGCTGCGCTGCAACAAAACCAAATCGCAAGATTCGGCTGAGGAGCAGATAGTAATTTTTACTTTACTTATGGAGAATTGATATGCTGACCGTAGAACAAGTTGTTGCCTCCCACAAAGCCAATATCGAAACTTTGTTTGGTTTGACCAACAAGGCTTTTGAAGGAGTCGAAAAGATCGTTGAACTGAACCTGACCGCTTCCAAGGCTGCCTTGTCAGAAGTTGCCGACCATACCCAGTCTCTGCTGAGCGTGAAAGACGCACAAGAGCTGCTGGCTCTTCAGTCTGGTCTGTTCCAGCCTTTGGCCGAGAAGACTGCTGCTTACAGCCGTCACCTCTATGACATCGCAACCTCGGCTGGTGCCGAGTTCACCAAGGCAGCGGAAGGCCAGGCTTCAGAAGCCCAAAAGAAATTTGCAGGCCTGGTTGATAGCGCTGCCAAAAATGCCCCAGCTGGTTCTGAGTCCGTTGTTGCCATCATGAAGAGCTCTGTGGCTGCTGCCAACAATGCTCTGGAATCCGTGCAGAAAGCAGTCAAGCAGGCTACTGAAGTTGCCGAAGCAAACTTCAATGCCGTAGCTGCAAACGCTACCAACACTACTAAACAAGTAGCTAAAAAGCGCTAATTTGTTGTTGATCTACAAATAAACTAATTTTTGTAGACGCAACCTAGCCACCAAGGGAAAACCCTGACATAATTTATTTCATTGAGAAGCCTTAAGTTGGCTTCTACCGGTTGTCTCCTCGGGTCCTTTCGAAACCATCAGGTTCAGGGATCCCTTCAAGGCCTCGTTGCAAAACGAGGCCTTTTTTTGTCTGCTGTTTTTTCTTAACGCGTCTTAGCAGCAATGGCGCTTCTCAACTGCGGCAGTTGAAGGAGCATTGCACGCCGCCCAGCCTCAATAGACTGCTTTCGAGCTCCGAAGTCTGCGCTAGCAATACCCGTCAGAACCGGGCGCACCACGACATCTGCTTCTTTCAACTCCAGAGTTGTAATACTCTTGCCCATGATGGAGAAAGTTTGCAACAGAATGTCCAGGGTACCCCCGGGCAAATTGCCGTCTGGCGGGCTGGAGATATCTATTGCGATGACAAGATCGGCCCCCATTTTCTTGACCGCACGTACTGGTACCGGGGAAACCAGGCCCCCGTCAACATAGTCCCTACCCGAAATTCTGACTGGCTGAAAAACTGCCGGAATGGCACTGGAAGCCCGCACCGCCGTGCCAGTGTCTCCACGTTGAAAAATGACGTCGCTACCTGAATGCAGATCTGTAGCAACAATGCCCAAGGACAGTGGCATATCTTCAATTCGCTTACCGCCTACTTGAATATTCACGTAGCGGGCCAGAGCATCCCCGCGTAACACGCCCCTGTTGAACAAAGGCAAGGTCCAGTCAGCAAAGGTAGCCTCTTCCATGGTCTCGGCAACCCGCTGCAATTGAGCACCCGTCTTCCCGCTGGCATAAATTGACGCGACCAGACTGCCAGCAGAGGTGCCTGCTACCAACCCCGGATGGATTCCAGCCTCCTCAAGTACCTGAATAACCCCTACGTGCGCGAAACCCCTAGCGGCGCCTCCTCCAAGAGCCAGACCAATTTTGGGTGGAATTTTGACTACGGGCGGCGGACTCGGGCCAACGATTGGCGGAACCGTTGGAATCGGTGGAGGGTCAGGCACAGGTACGCTTGCGCATCCCGCAAGCAAAGCCGCCAGTATGGCTGTGACGGCAGGTTGGACACGGATGTACTTCTTCACACTAAAGTAGACGGAAAAGGGAGTCTTCCCTTTTCAATCTATGCGACCTATCCAGCCGTAGCCTCTTCTGGTTTGGATTTACCTTCCTTTTTATGCAAAGGCTGAATATCCAGCAGAACATCCGTTTTACTTTCGTCTTTGTCGTCCAAGTCAACCGTCAAACGACCACCTTCTGTAAGTCGCCCAAACAGCAGTTCATCCGCAAGGGCACGTCGGATGGTGTCTTGAATCAGGCGTTGCATTGGCCGCGCACCCATCAATGGGTCAAACCCTTTCTTGGCCAGATGCTTGCGCAGTTTGTCTGTGAAGGTGACATCCACTTTCTTTTCTGCCAGCTGTGTTTCAAGCTGGAGCAAGAACTTGTCGACCACTCTCAGAATCACATTTTCGTCCAGCGCTTTGAAACTCACTGTTGCGTCCAGGCGATTGCGGAACTCTGGTGTGAACAACCGTTTGATGTCAGCCATTTCATCGCCAGCCTCCCGCGGATTGGTAAATCCGATGGTCGCCTTGTTCATGGTTTCGGCACCCGCATTGGTTGTCATGACGATGATGACATTGCGGAAGTCCGACTTGCGTCCATTGTTATCTGTCAACGTGCCGTGATCCATTACTTGAAGCAGCACATTGAATATCGCAGGATGGGCCTTTTCAATCTCATCAAGCAGCAAAACGCAATGTGGCTTCTTGGTGATGGCTTCGGTGAGTAGACCGCCCTGGTCAAATCCGACATATCCTGGTGGCGCACCGATCAATCGGCTCACGGCATGCTGCTCCATGTATTCGCTCATATCAAAGCGAATCAGGTCGATACCCATGATATAGGCCAGTTGCTTGGCGGCTTCGGTTTTGCCTACGCCTGTCGGACCACTGAAAAGGAAGGCACCGATGGGTTTGTCGCCCTTGCCCAAGCCAGAGCGAGCCATTTTGACCGCCGAGGCCAACACATCCAGGGCCTTGTCCTGCCCAAAAACCACGTTCTTGAGATCGCGTTCGAGTGTCTTGAGTTTCCCGCGGTCATCGTTCGAGACATTGGCGGGCGGAATGCGCGCAATCTTGGCGACTATTTCTTCGACTTCGGTCTTGCTGATGGTTTTCTTGCGTTTGCTAGGCGGAAGAATGCGCTGTGCAGCGCCTGCTTCATCAATCACGTCAATCGCTTTGTCAGGTAAATGCCTGTCGTTGATGTACTTGGCGCTCAACTCGGCAGCGGCCTGCAGCGCGGCCACGGAATACTTGACATTGTGATGCTCTTCGAAACGGGACTTCAGACCCTTAAGAATGTCCACGGTCTGATCGATGGTGGGTTCCACAACATCGATCTTTTGGAAACGACGTGACAAGGCCGCATCTTTCTCAAAAATCCCACGGTACTCGGTAAAGGTAGTAGCCCCAATGCATTTCAGTTGGCCTGAACTCAATCCAGGCTTAAGCAAGTTGGAGGCATCCAGTGTTCCACCTGAAGCAGCTCCAGCACCGATAAGGGTGTGGATCTCATCAATAAAGAGAACGGCATTGGGCTTGTCCTTCAGAGACTTCAATACACCCTTGAGCCGTTGCTCAAAATCCCCACGGTACTTGGTACCCGCAAGTAACGCGCCCATATCGAGCGAGTAAACAGTAGAGTCCGCGAGAATCTCAGGGACTTCGCTTTGCGTAATACGCCAAGCCAAGCCCTCGGCAATAGCAGTCTTGCCCACACCGGCCTCGCCCACCAGCAAAGGATTGTTCTTGCGACGACGGCACAGAATTTGAATCACGCGCTCAACTTCATATTCCCGACCAATCAATGGGTCAATTTTTCCTTCCTTGGCCAATTGATTGAGGTTGAGTGTGTATTGCTCCAAGGGAGATGCTTTTTCGTTCTTCTCAGCACCGCCCTCTTCTGTCTCACTGGAGGCGGACTCACTTCCTTTGACCGCTTCTGGTGGATCGCTTTTCTTGATGCCATGGGCGATGAAGTTCACCACATCAAGTCGGGTTACGCCTTGCTGGTGCAAGTAATACACCGCGTGAGAATCCTTCTCGCCAAAAATCGCCACCAGCACATTCGCTCCGGTCACTTCTTTTTTGCCGCTGCCAGTGGACTGGACATGCATGATCGCACGCTGAATGACCCGCTGGAAGCCCAAGGTGGGCTGGGTGTCAACATCTTCCGTCCCCGCGACCTGGGGAGTGTTGTCTTTGATGAAGTTGGACAAGGATTTTCGAAGATCGTCCACGTTGGCTGAGCACGCGCGCAATACCTCCGCCGCGCTGGGGTTGTCCAGCAAGGCCAGCAAAAGATGCTCCACCGTAATGAACTCGTGCCGCTGTTGGCGCGCCTCTACAAACGCCATGTGCAAGCTGACTTCCAATTCTTGGGCAATCATGATTTTCCTTTTTGCCTTGCGCTAATAATTAACTGTAAACCGATTTCAAATCAAAATTCCACGGGCTCACTGACGCACTGCAAAGGATGTCCTGCTTTGTGAGCTGCATCCAATACCTGGTCGACTTTGGTTGCGGCAATGTCCTTTGAATAGACACCGCAAACGCCTTTTCCATCCAAGTGGATTTTCAGCATGATTTGGGTTGCAGATTCCAGATCTTTGCCAAAAAACTCCTGAATGACGACCACCACAAACTCCATGGGCGTGTAGTCATCGTTAAGCATGACTACCTGATACATCTGGGGCGGTCCGACACGTAGGGTCCGTCGCTCCAGAACCACAGATCCCCCGCCATCCTGATCGGGTTGATTTTGGGGAGCCACTGGAGGTAGTGTGGGTTTTTTACTTGCCATCAATTCATTCTATCGGGCACTTAAAAAGTCTGCGCCGCAAGGGAGATATGGGGATGCTGGCGACTCTTTCAAGCCAGCAATCCTGCGTCAATGCAGCACTAGCACGCAGATCGCCAAATTGCGAAGAGACTGCTACCGCTCCAGCTCACATATTTTCAATCATTACCTGGCCAAAACCTGAGCAACTCACCTGAACGGCACCATCCATCAATCGGGCGAAGTCGTAAGTTACCTTTTTACTCAACACAGACTTTTCCATGGAACGCAAGATGCAATCTGCCGCCTCTTTCCATCCCATATGCCGCAACATCATTTCTGCTGAGAGGATTTCCGATCCAGGATTGACATAGTCTTTACCCGCATATTTGGGAGCTGTTCCATGCGTAGCTTCGAAGCAGGCGATGGAATCAGACATATTGGCGCCAGGCGCAATGCCGATACCGCCCACCTGAGCAGCAAGCGCATCGGAGATGTAATCCCCGTTCAGGTTCAAGGTTGCAACGACGGAATACTCAAGGGGTCGGGTAAGAATCTGCTGCAAAAAGGCATCAGCGATCACGTCTTTGATGATGATCCATTTACCTGACTTCGGGTTTTTGAACTTGCACCACGGACCCCCGTCAATCAATTCAGCACCGAACTCCTTTTGGGCCAGCGCGTATGCCCAGTCACGGAATGCACCTTCAGTGAACTTCATGATGTTGCCTTTGTGCACGATGGTCACATTGGGCTTGTCATTGTCGATTGCATACTGAATTGCCTTGCGCATCAGCCTCTCGGTTCCCTCGCTGGACACCGGCTTGATGCCAATTCCGGAGGTTTCGGGGAAGCGAATCTTCTTGGAGCCCATTTCATCCTGGAGAAACTTGATCAGTTTCTTGGCTTTTTCACTGCCGGCTTCAAACTCTATTCCCGCGTAAATGTCCTCTGAGTTTTCACGGAAGATGACCATATTGGTCTTGTGCGGCTCCTTGACGGGAGACGGAACCCCTGCAAAATACTGCACTGGCCGCAGGCACACATAGAGGTCGAGCTCCTGGCGCAGAGCCACATTCAGAGAGCGAATCCCCCCACCAACGGGCGTTGTCAACGGGCCTTTGATCGAGACAACGTAGTCACGAATTGCCTTCAAGGTTTCTTCCGGAAGCCATTCATCTGGGCCGTATACGTTAGTGGCCTTCTCTCCCGCGTAAACTTCCATCCACTGAATCTTCCGCGCCCCGCCATACGCCTTTGCCACCGCAGCATCCACGACTTTAAGCATGACCGGGGTAATATCCACACCCGTACCGTCACCCTCGATAAAAGGAATAATGGGCTGATCCGGCACATTGAGAGACGTATCCGCATTGACGGTAATTTTTTGACCTTCGGCAGGAACTTTGATGTACTGGTACATGGAAAATAAGTCTCCGTAAGTTGAGGAACTCGAGATTACCGCCGCGCGCTTCCGCCACACAGGAGCAACCGGAAATTCTAGCCCCAATCAGCGGGTTCATGCCGTTAGACTCATCGTCTGGATACCAGTGCCAGCGACAAGCTATCTTTAAGCGACACCATGCACAAATTGTCTGTTTTCGTTCTCCTTTTCTTAGGCCTATTTACCTACGGCTGGGCCCAGGATTCGGCCCAAATGAACCTACCGAGGGTGACTCTCAAGGCCGGCATGCATCTCATTGACACTCAGGTTGCGGCCACACAGGACCAACACGCCATTGGACTCATGCACCGCAGGGAGATGCCGCAGCATGAGGGAATGCTTTTCATATTTGAAAAACCCAGCAAATTGTGCTTTTGGATGAAAAACACCTTGATCCCGCTGACCGCAGCCTTTGTTGCTGACGACGGAACCATCGTCAATCTAGAGGATATGAAGCCCCAGACAACGGACTCCCACTGTGCAGCAAAGTCCGTGCGCTACGTGCTGGAGATGAATCAGGGCTGGTTTGCGAAGAAAGGGCTTAAACCGGGTGCCAAGTTAGCCGGAGCGCCATTTGGCAGCGGCAAATAAAGGTCGCAAAAAAGCCGGCACTCGCCGGCTCTCTTGAATGGTAAGCAGAGAAACTTACGCGAAATTGGCCTCTGCGAATCCCCAGTTCACCAGTTTGTCCAGGTAAGTTTCCACAAACTTGGGACGCAAATTACGGTAATCGATGTAGTAGGCATGCTCCCACACATCCACGGTCAACAACGCTTTGTCAGCCGTAGTCAACGGTGTTCCGGCGGCACCCATATTGACGATATCCACCGACCCGTCGGGTTTCTTGACCAGCCAGGTCCAGCCAGAGCCGAAATTACCAACAGCTGACTTCACAAAAGCTTCCTTGAAAGCAGCATAAGAACCCCACTTGGCGTTGATCGCTGCAGCCAAGGCACCGGATGGTTCGCCGCCACCAGCGGGCTTCATGCAGTTCCAAAAGAAAGTGTGATTCCAGATCTGAGCCGCATTGTTGTAAACACCACCACTGGACTTCTTGATGATGTCCTCAAGCGCCATAGCATCGAACTCGGTTCCTTTTTGCAAATTATTCAGGTTGACCACGTAGGCGTTGTGGTGCTTGCCGTGGTGAAATTCCAGAGTTTCCTTGGAGTAATTGGGTGCCAGGGCGTCCAAAGCGTATGGCAGTGCGGGAAGGGTGTGTTCCATGAAGTCCTCTACATTGGTTTGCAAAAAATGCCGATTGTAGAAACTAATTGAATCGGCTACCTACTACAGTCAAATCAACCGCACCATCCATAAGGGTGGCAGTCAACTTTTGCCCCACCCGCAGTCCCTCGACCTGCGTAACGGGGTGACCTTTCTCATCACCCATCCAGGCATAGCCACGCTGCAGAATACGTTGAGGGTTCAGGGCATCCAAACGCAGCGCCATACGCTCACCCCGCTCGTTCAACTGGCTCAGGGCAGACTGAAGAGCCTTGGGCAAAGCTGCGGCACGCTGCTCCCACATGAGCCCCCGCGAGCGAAGCCCGACGACGACGGAATGGCCCATTTTCTGCTGCCAAGCTGCAAGTCGCAGATGTTGGGTCTGGACCAGCTCCGACGGACGCCCCATGCGTGAGGCGACCCAATCCAAGCGCTGGGCCTCTCGCTGCGCATTGCGCACCAAGGCATCACGCAAGCGATTCTCCATACGCTGCAGCGTATCCAAATCTGTCTCGGCTGGTTTGGAGGCCAACTCGGCCGCAGCTGTGGGGGTAGGCGCCCGCAAATCGGCGACAAAATCAGCGATGGTGAAGTCTGTCTCATGCCCTACTCCACTAATCACCGGGACCGGGCTGCTGGCGATGACCCGCGCGAGACGCTCGTCGTTGAATGCCCAGAGGTCTTCCATCGCCCCCCCCCCACGCACCAGCAGGATGACGTCAACCGGTGTACTTTGTACCGAGGGCGAACCTTCAGCACATGCGTAAAGTGACTCCAATGCACTTACAAGTTCGCCGGCTGCACTTTCGCCCTGCACCGATGCAGGAACCACAATGACAGGAATGTGAGGAACCCTGCGCTGCAAGGCGGTCACCACGTCATGCAAGGCGGCTGCCCCCAGCGACGTGACGACACCAATAGCACGCGGGTGATTTGTTAGCGGACGTTTGCGCGCGGGATCGAACAGCCCTTCAGACTCCAGTTTCGCCTTGAGGCGCAAAAATTGCTCAAAAAGCACCCCTTGCCCAGAGCGCGACATCCCTTCCACCACCAGCTGCAGTTCGCCTTTGGGTTCATACACACCTAAACGCCCACGAACCTCCACCCGCTCGCCGTCCCGTGGAGAAAAGTCCAGCAATCCGGCGGCGCGACGAAACATGGCGCAGCGCAGTTGGCCGGAATCGTCCTTCAATGTGAAATAGCAATGTCCACTGGAAGCGCGTGTAAAGCCGCTGATCTCACCACCAACCCTGACCGGGTTAAAGCGTGATTCCAATGCGTCTGCTACCGCTCGGCAAAGGGCTCCTACTGGCCATACGCGAGTTTCAAAAATTGTGCTTGTGGGCTCGGGCATTGGGAAATGATGGGTGGGTGATAATCCGCTAGCCTAGATTTGCACGGAGTTACTTTGTTTTCCATCATACAAGCCGCTGGCTGGCCCATTTGGCCTTTGATTGCATGCTCCGTGCTGGCCCTGGCTATTGTCATTGAGCGCTTCATTAGCTTGAAGCCCCAGAAAGTGGCTCCCGAGCGGCTGCTGGAGGAAGTGCTCAGCGTCACCCGCACGGGGGTTCCCGCCGCCGAAGTCATTGCCCAACTGGAACGTAACTGCGCGCTGGGGGAAGTGCTTGCATCGGGCCTACGGACGCTACATACAGACCCCAATTGCACTGAGGAAGACTTGCGCGCCCACATGGAGGGCACTGGTCGTGTAGTGGCCCACAGACTTGAAAAATACCTCAGCGCTCTAGCCACTATTGCCTCAGCGGCACCGCTGATGGGATTGTTCGGGACAGTGGTTGGCATGATCGAGATTTTTGGCTCGCAGGCCCCGGCAGGCACTGCGGGCAGCAACCCGGCCCAATTGGCCCACGGAATCTCGATTGCCCTGTACAACACTGCGTTTGGACTTATCGTCGCAATACCCTCCCTTATTTTTTGGCGCTATTTCCGCGCCCGAGTGGATGGTTACCTGCTCACGCTAGAGCTGGCGGCCGAGCGGCTGGTGCGCCACCTCAAATCCTTGCGCAAGTAATCTGCGATGAACTTTCGTCCACGCGCCCACGACGAACCGGAGATCAACCTGATTCCGTTCATCGATGTACTACTGGTTGTGCTTATTTTTTTGATGCTTTCGACGACCTACAGCAAGTTTACGGAGATGCAGCTCAAGTTGCCAGTAGCAGATACGGAGCAGCAA
>CAJBMJ010000023.1 GCA_903954045.1 uncultured beta proteobacterium
CAGGCCAGGTGGGTGGCAGTGCGGGTGCAGATGCCCTTTGATGCAGCCAAAGACGGCTCGCACACCATACACTTTGATATCGCCTCCAGAGACACCTCCGACAGCGTCTCGGAAAAAGCCGTTTTTATCGTTCCACGTTAATAGGATGCCCTTATGAAAACTGCCCACGACCTGGTGGTCTCTGCCAAATCACGTATCCAGGAAATTCCCCTGAGTGACGCTGAAAACGCTGTGCGCGATGCGAATGTTGTGGTGGACGTTCGGGAAGCCGACGAATACGCGGCGGGTCATTTGCCCGGTGCTGTGCACATGTCGCGCGGCCTGCTGGAGTTCAAGTTCAGTGCAAACCCCGCGCTCCAGGCGCGCGACATCAAGGTGGTCTTGTATTGCAAGACCAGCGGCCGTGCCGCGCTGGCGGCAGCTTCGCTTTTGGACATGGGCTACCTGAACGTGCTCTCTATTGCGGGCGGTTTTGATGCCTGGGCTACTTCCGGCAAACCAGTAGCCAAGCCGGAAGCCCCGTCATTTGATTGACGGCCCAGTAGGGTCGTTTAGGCCTGCGGGGTTTGGGTCAGGTAATGCAGCGCCAGCTTGTCCTGGGGTGCCAATTTTTTGAACGCCAATCCCAAAAAATACACCTCCCCGTCCTGAGCTTTGTGGCAGTGACAGACGGCGCCTTTCAGGTGCACGTCCACCGGCGCGTTTTCCACCAGTACAGACAGCGTGAGATCCAGTTCGCCTCCAACCGATGCGAGTCGCTCAGGAGATTTGATCATGGCTCCTGCGGTGCTGATATCAACCAGCGCAACACGCAGCGGCCCTTCTGGGCGGTGAATGGTGGTCGGCCAGGAGGTCTTGATGCGCATCGAATGGCGCACCATGCGGGCATCCACCTGTGCCGGGTAGGCCAGCAACGCGTAGACAAAAGGCTGCTCAAATGTCTGCAGAACCTTGCTCAAGAATGAATATTCGTACTGGCCAGTAAACCCCCGGACAATGCAGACCTCACCCGCCGTCAGGCCGGTGCTTTCGCCCTCGGAACCCAGCGGCCCCACCATCACCCCCTTGCCTTCAATCGCCCCGAAAAACTGCGATTCCTTTTTGCTGGCGCCCTCAATCAAACGGCGGGTTTGCAGAGCCATACCCGCACGAAGGCCTAGCGCCTTCAGGGGCAGCTTCTTCACTTCGGTGGGCGGGGTTTCCTTCACCATGGTCTTATTTTCTTGGAGGATGTTGGCTAAGATGGTACACCGGCCCCACGGGGCCCCATTGGAGGGTTTGTTGATGAAAAAATCAGTGCTTTTGCGCGTACTGTGGGTGTTGGGTGCGCTGGCCTTGGCCGGCTGTGCCAAGGTCAATGACCAGGCGCTGCGCCTTTTTGCCACCAAGGCGGATGTCGTTGGCATTGTTCAGGGGCAGCTGATGCTGGGCCAGATCGAACTCATTCCTGACCGCACAGCCGTGCTCAGTTTGTCCTCTGACCAGGGGCCTCCATTTCAATGCACTGGGGCAGGGCGCTACACCGCAAGCTCCTCGGGCGCCATTGATTTGCGCTGCGACAACGGCACTGCGGTGGATCTCAATTTCAGTCTGCTTTCCGAGACCCGTGGTTTTGCATATGGAACTTCCGCCAC
>CAJBMJ010000024.1 GCA_903954045.1 uncultured beta proteobacterium
CACTTTCCGCCCACCTTGAACGAGCTACTCAAGCGCTATTTCCCCAACGGTGGCCAACCATCCATCGCCAACAACTTCTGGCCGGAAGCTGATTACGACACGGTCTGGACGGTAACACTGGATGCGCAGGGCAATTTGACGGCAGATAACGCGCTGTGCGAAGGCATTGACACGACCAAGCTGCCACTGGCAGCCCCGCAGTTTTGATCGACCAGGTACCCTCGGGCCCACTGGCTTGCCCTCTTAGTTATTACCCCCAAAGAAGGAGTTGTCATGAACAACAGTGATTCAAAAAATGGTTCTGATTTCCGCTTGGTGGGCGACCTGGGGCGGCGGGACTTTTTGAGGTACACCGCGGGCACGTTCGCGGCGGTGTCCATGGGTACTCTGGCTACTGGTTGTGGCGGCAACACGGACACAGGCCCGGCCAGTACCTTCCCGGTCGCCGTGTTCTCGGACATCCATTTCAACCCTTACTACGACCCAAAACTTTTCAACCAGCTCGTTGTTGCCGATCCCAGTCAATGGGCTGGTGTTTTTGATCAGTCAACCCTCACAGCGCCGTCGGCATGGGGTGCCGACACCAACTATCCTTCCCTGGTGCTTGCACTCTCGGGTGTCAAGCAGACCATGGGGGACAGTCCGCTGGTCATCTTTACCGGCGACATTTTGGGGCACTACTTCTCGCAGACCTTCTTTAGTCTCTATTACGCCGGCCTGGGCCGTGCGGTCCCAAGCGCAGCCGATATTGTGAAAGACACAACAGCTGTTGCCGCAATGGAGGCTTTTGCCGACAACACGCTAAGCTTCTTTATGGATTTGGTCAGGTCGTCAGTCGGCTCTGTTCCTGTCATGTTCGTCCTTGGTAATGCCGACTCCTATTTGGGTTTGACGCCCGAGCCCAGTTTCCTTGCCAAGAATGCGGAAACTTTCTACGCCAAGTTTGTCAAGGGTGCCGTAGATCACGCTGAGTTTCTGACAACTTTCAAGAGCGGTGGTTACTACTCGGCTGAACCAGCAGGCAGCGGTGTGATGGTGATTGCACTCAATACAACAACGTTTGTTCCGTATCTAAAAGAATGGGAGCAAAGTGCTGTCGACATCGAACTTGCCTGGCTCGATGCAAGACTTGCGGCAGCCAAAGGGGCCGGCAAGAAAGTTTGGCTCCTGATGCATGTACCCCCTGGTGCAGACATCTATACAACGGCCACCACTGACTTCAAGGGCAACCAAACTTCTACGGTAACGATGATGTGGGATCCGGCCTACCAGACGACATTTTTGCAAATCGTGGCGAAGTATCCAGGCCTCATCGCCATGACGCTTGCAGCACATACCCATATGGATGAATTCCGTATCTACTCACCAGGCAATGTGCTTGAAATAACGCCGTCCATAACGCCTTATTTTGGCAACAACCCTGGCTTTAGAGTCTTTTCTATCGCCAAGGACACATTGAAGCCGGTTGACTACATTTCGTTTAACTATGCGCTCGCCAGTAACCCGAAACAGTTCAACCAGTACTACATATTTTCAGATGCGTATGGCATGAAAGGTCCATTGGATTCGTCGTTGGTCCAGCTATCTTCGGAACTCCTCACGAACAAGGACAAGCAGGCACTCTACCGTGCACACTATTTTTCAGGCCACAACTATTCAATTCCTGCGACGGGTACGTTCAAACAGATTGCCGATGCGAACTGGCCGGTCTATTACTGTGGCAGCGAGAAAATGAACCTGCTGGAGTTTGTCAGCTGCATGAAATCGTATTGACGGTCAAAACCAAGTTTCAGACTCCAACCCTTCAAGCAAAGTAACCTTAGCGTAGCGTGCAACGAAGGTGGCTCGGCCAAATCGCCCGCGCTGGTGCTGTGTTCCAAGCTTGTCTGTACGCCCCGTGTAGCTTGCCTGTACGGCAATTCGCACAGTGATTGACGGATTCGGGCGCACAAAGGCTGAGGCTAGCTGCAGAAAATTATGGTACCGATACTCGTACACATGGAGTGAGCGTTGAAGAAAGAATGATGATTCTGATTTGGGTCAGGGCGTTGATCGACACCGACCCCGATCTGTACATGCAGTTCACCCATGTTTGAGCAGACGCCTTGCACATTCCAGTACCAAAATGATCCGGCACGGCCCAGCAGGTCAGCTACACCACCTGCCTTGGCTGCACAACCATGTGCGGCGTCCGGGTCCGCATCGACCTGGCCAGCGGCAAGGTGCTGCGCTTCTACCGGGCACAGTCGGGCCGCATTACGCTGGATGGGGTGGAGCTGTCGCGTTTTAGCGACGCGCACTTTCGCTCTGATGTGGGTCTGGTGCCGCAAGACCCATTCCTGCTGGCCAGCAGCGTACGCGACA
>CAJBMJ010000025.1 GCA_903954045.1 uncultured beta proteobacterium
ACCCCCAAAAAAGTCAATATGGGGAAACTACTCACAAAAACGGTGTCGAAATTCAAATCGGCACCAAATAAAACTGGCCGCTAACCCGCGTGGTTATTGGTTTCTTGCCGAAACCGAGCGGCGTTCACCGGACGCCAGTGTATGAAGATACATTGTTCCGGAGAGCGCATCCAACGGGTTCTCGACTGCAAAGGGGACGGCGTAATGACCGTCGAAGCGCGAACACCATGACTGCACTCCAACTCTTTGCCTGGATTTCAGTAGCAATTTTTGTTCAGCTGGCGATTTTCTTCAGTTACGCCTTTTGGCGTCACTGGCAAAGTTACACAGTGCTGAGACAGACTGAGGGGGCCAATTCGCCTCCAGACATGTCTGGCGCCTCTGATCGGGAGCATGCGCCCTCAGTTGCATCCTGGCAGGGACTGCGTGTCATGCGGGTGCGCAAGAAAGTGCTGGAAGACGCTGTGCAGCAAATCTGCTCGTTCTATCTTGAGCCGACTGATGGCCAAACGTTACCCGACTTCAAGCCTGGCCAGTTTCTGACCTTTAAGCTGGATATACCGAAAATTGCAGGCAGCCCGAACTCTGTAGCCGCAGTGACGCGTTGCTATTCCCTGTCCGACGCGCCCAGGCCTGATTGCTACCGGGTCTCCATCAAGCGCGCACCCACTCCACCCGGAACGACGTTTGCTCCCGGACAGTCGTCAAACTTTTTCCATGACCACGTTGAGGAGGGCAGCTTGCTCCAAGTACGCGCGCCATCGGGTCATTTCTATCTGGAAAGAGGCAGCCATCCGGCGGTACTGATTGGCGGCGGAATCGGCATCACACCGATGCTTAGCATGCTCAACTGGTGTGCTGTGGAACAACCTGAGCGGGAAGTCTGGTTGTTCTATGGTGTTCGCGACAGCTCAGAGCCGATCATGTTGGACCATTTGCGGGTCTTGGCTGAAAGACATCCCAATTTTCATTTGCATTTGTGCTTCAGCAACCCGCTGGCGCAAGATGTCCAAACCAGCGCCACAGCATCAGTTACATGCCATCACAGCCGGGTGGATGTCGCACTTTTGCGGAGCCAGTTGGCCCTCAAGCCCTACCACTTTTACCTGTGCGGACCCACACCCATGTTGGGAAGTCTTGTTCCAGCGCTCGAGGACTGGGGCGTCCCAGACGAGCGGATTCATTTCGAAGCGTTTGGTCCGGCATCTGTTGTACGAAAAAGCGCGAAGACGGCAGCAGCAGCGCCCGTAGCACAGAGCAACTCCGCTGAGCCTGTCAGCGTGACATTCGCCAAAACCGGCAAAGTGGTGCAGTGGAAGCAGGGCATGGGTTCCCTGCTGGATTTTGCGGAAGCCAACGGAATCCCCGTGGATTCGGGCTGCAGGGCTGGCAGCTGCGGCACTTGCCAAACCGTTATTCGAAGCGGTGAAGTGCACTATCTGCAAACCCCGGATGCAGACCCCGAGCCGGGCAGTTGCCTGCTGTGCGTCTGCACCCCAAAAACCGCAGTGACTTTGGAGGCCTGATGAAAAGCTCACTCTGGCGCGGACACGTACTCCCCTTCTTTGTGCTGCTGGGGCTATTGGGCGTGGCCACTTTGGCAGGGGACTACCTCCTGCACAAATTCAATCTGGTGTGGGTAGGTCGCTATATGGGCATTCCCGGAACCTTGTTGATCATTGCATCGTTCTGGTACTCGCTGCGCAAGCGCAAGTACGTGACATCCGGTGACGCCAGAACCTGGCTCAAAGCGCATGAGTTCATGGCCTGGCTGGGCTCGCTGATGGTGCTCATCCATGCGGGCGTGCATTTCAACAGCATCCTTCCCTGGTTGGCAACGATAGCCATGGGGGTCAATGTGATCAGCGGGCTGGTGGGCAAATACCTCCTCAAGGATGCGCGTGAGCATGTGCAAGGTTCACGCGAGAATTTTCAATTGCGTGGGCTATCCCAAACCGATGTCGAACAGGCCGTTTTTTGGGATGCTGTAGCGCTGGATGCCATGGCGAAGTGGCGAAAGGTGCATATCCCCATCTTCATCGTTTTTGCAGTTCTGGCGCTAGGCCACATCTTCAGCATCTTTCTGTTCTGGGGCTGGATATGAGCCGTACTATCAAAATCATATTGGCCATCAATCTGGCGATTCTGGCCGTGCTGGTCTTTGTGTACCCGCATCTGATGGTGGCACCCGGAAAACTGATTCCCGGCCATCAAAAGCTGGATGCCGACTGCTTTGCTTGCCATGTGTCATTTACGGGAGCAAGTTCAAAAAAATGTGAGACCTGCCACAAGCCCGCTGACATTGGTTTGCTGACCACGACGGGGGCCAAGGTTCTCAAGCCGCTGACAAAAACACCGTTTCACCAGGAGCTTGCCAAAGTGGATTGTGTTGCCTGCCACTCGGACCACGCAGGAGTACGCAAGTTTCATCTGACCGGCAATTTTGACCACGCTCTGCTGAAGAAAGCGACTGCAGATCAATGCCAGGCCTGCCACAAATCTCCTACTGACACACTGCATAAGCAAATCACCGGCAATTGCAGCCAGTGCCACACCCAGACCCATTGGAAGCCTGCGACGTTCGAGCACGACAAGTATTTCTTGCTGGACAAGGACCACAACGCAACTTGCTCCACGTGCCACGTGCGCAACGACTTCAGCGCATATACCTGCTATGGATGCCATGAGCACACGCCGGAAAAAATTCGCCGCGAGCATGTGGAAGAGGGCATACGAGATTACAAGAACTGCGTAGAGTGCCACCGCAGTGCAGATGAGCATGACATTCGCGGTCCGGGTCGTGGCGGAGACGGAAAAAAGCGCAAGGACGATGATTGACGCTTACCCTACACTCGTAAATCGCGCTGTTGCAGTATCCCAAAGTGCATGGGCATCCCCCCAAGACCCTGAACGCAATTCAAATACATGCAGGACGACGCAAAAATCATTTCCAGAATTGGCCCTGTTGCGGTGAATTTCTGGCAGCACAGCGGGCACGTGCCCGTTGTGCTCATCATCCTGGAAGCGCTACTTTCAAACTCGAACTATTTCAGTCGATTTGACGCTTACCTGTTGCTGCTTTCTGGCGTTGTTCAGTCGGTTGTGTCCGTGCGATGGAAGGCGCGTAACTCACAATGGGCCGCATTTGCCAACTTCATTGGACCCCTGGTCTATTCCAGCGGGGAGATGCTGCTGGAAGGACCGGTGTTTTTCCAGCAGTGGCATCACCAGGCCTATTGGGGCTATGCCATTTGTTTCAATCTTCTGCAGACGTTTCAGTTGCATGCCGGGCCCTATTCAAGCCCGATTGTCGTCGTTGAAAGCGTAGTCAGGTCCTCCATCCCACTCATTACCTATGCACTTTTTGAGGCCCGCAGTAAAGGCACTTCGATTGGCATCGCCGAATTCATGGCTGACGGAGCCCATGAGTACCTGTCTATTGTTCTGCTTCTGCTGGGTTTATTGCTTGGGTTTTCTGAGGTGGCGTTACGTCAATCGCAAGCCAGGGTTTTGGCCCTTGCCAACCGCCTTAGGGAATACTCCAGCTGGGCTTTGGGCAAGGGCATCTTGGAGCAGGCCCTGGATGATTCACACATACTGACTTTGCGAAGGATTGACCGTGCAGTTCTCTTTATCGATTTACGCGGTTTTACTGCCTGGAGTGAAAATCAGCCCCCGGAACAAGTAGTGAGCATGTTGAACCGGTTTTATGCTTTGGCGGAGGGTGCATTCGTTGTCACGCCGATCAAGATCAAATACACAGCCGATGAGATTCTTGCGGTCATGGCCACTCCTGAGGAGGCCCTTGAATCCGCCCAATGCATCATTCGAGTTCTTCGCCCCTATCTGGATTCTTTAGGTCTCAGTCTGGGAGCCGGGGTTCATTTCGGAGCTCTGGTGGAGGGCGTCTTGGGGGGTTCTCAGTCCAAAGCGTATGACGTCATCGGTGATGTGGTCAACACAGCACAAAGGCTATGTGATGCGGCGCAGCCATGGGAGCTTTTGGTGTCGGAGCCTGTCGCGAATCTCACCGGGCTCCAAAGCGCCCACCAAAGAAAAATTCAAGTCAAAGGCAAGGAACAGAGTTTGACGGTGTCAGTACTTACGGCTCCATAGCCCTTGCTTGCGTCGCCAGTTCTGCAGAACGGCATGTAACGGCTGGAATCGCCATCAGGAAGATGTTTTGGATTGCTCATCAGCGGCGGATTGACTTTGTTGCCGCCGCAGGAGCCACGCTTCCATCTCCTCTGCCATGCGAGGATCGACAGGCAATGGTTCCGAATCTTCTGCGCCTCCGAGTTGCTCAACGACTGGCTTTTGGTAGTTTCTGATGGGAGGATTTACGTTCTTGCTCATGCGGGAATCGGACAAACGGGTTGTTCAGTCTTCAAAGGGGCTCAATGGTGGAGAGGTGTTGACATGCGTGCCGCTGGAAGCATGTTTCGCAAGGTGTTGTCGCGAAAAACGTAATGGTGAATCAGTGCTGCCGCAGCATGTCCACCAATCAAAAAGTAACCTGCAACGCCAATGACTTCATGCACTTCCTTGATTTGCCGGGCCAGCGGCATGTTCTTGCCGATCAAGGGAGGTAACTCAAGCCCAAAGAAAGGAATGGGTTTGCCAGCTGCACTCAGTGCCAGCCATCCAAGGATGGGCATGCCAATCATCAGGGCATAGAGAACGATGTGGGCAGCTTTGGCAAGTCGCTGTTGCCAATTGGATTGCACGCTTGCCTCTTGAGAGGAAGCAAACATGGCGCGCAAAGCGATCCGTACCGACACCAACCCAAGCATCAGCAAGCCAAGCATGAAGTGCAAACTCTTCATGGCTTCGCGAGGCACACTGCCTTTGTCAAAAAGGCTGCGCAACTCAATACTTGCGTAAACCGCAACAAACAAGGCCAGCATGAGCCAATGCATGGAAATGGAAGCTATGTGGTACCGGGTGCTGGGTGAACTTTCAGTCATTGCTGTTCCTGCAAAAAGTTGAACAATGACCGAAAGTTTGATCAAAAATTCTTAAGAAGAACTTAATGCACGATGTTCAGGGCTTCACGGTGTCCCTGATTTCAAACTGTATGGACGTCGCGCCAACTTCGACGGTTTCGCTTTGTCCGAAAAGGTCCCCCGGCTGCGCCATGGCATTGCCACTTTTGCTGATGCGTGCCCCAACAATGACCTGCCTCGCACTGGAGAGTGCTTTGGCGCCGGGCATGGCCAAGCTGTCATCCAGCTTGAAATCCAGCGGCAAATCCCGTACTTGTTTGCGCAGAATGGCCAGCGGCATACGTGACCCGTCGGCGGGTCTTGCAAAGACGAACAAAGTGTCGTCAGGTGCAGCATTTTTTTGCAACGCCTGAGACAGGCGGATGGTGCCACTGACGAATGCGTTTGCGTTCGCAGCTTTTGGCGCCGTAGTCTCATTTGCAGCCAAACTTCTTGCCTCATTGAGGCTGCCATTGAGGCGGTCCAGCCACGGACTGTCTGGCGGTGCCGACTTTAAGGCTTTACCCCAATACTCCACGGCACGCGGGTAGTTCTTGCTGTTGAAGGCATGCGTTCCGGCAAGAAACAATGCCTTGAGGTTCTGTGGATCGATTTTCAGGGCACGATTGATCTGCTGCAGCGGCTTGCCTCCCAGGTCGCCGCCACTTGCCACTGCCAGAGAGTCGGCGTAGTCCGCGAGCAGCGTGGCATCGTTGGGTTGCAAAGCTATTGCCTTTTCGTAAGCGGCAAGTGCCTGCGGAAAGCGACCCAATACGCCGTAAGAACGACCCAGCATGGCCCATCCGTCAGCATCCTCAGGTTGTTCCCGTAGACGTGCCGCAAGACGTTCAGCCATGACCTCAATGGCATCCAGATTATTGGTATGGGGCGCTTCCTGCTTGTCCTCGCGCGAAGCGGCAATGGAGCTTTCGGTGATCATGCCCGGCGAGCCCTTCCAGGCATAGCCGGCAGCCGCCAACACGACAATTCCCAGCCCCAAACCCAGCAACAGGCCCTTGCTGGCGCGTGATTGTGGAAGGGCAGGGCCATCTTCGCCCTGCGACTCGATCTCGCGTAATCTTTTCTCGACCAGAGACCGGCTCGCTTCGTACTGCGAAGGGGGTAAAACTCCTGAGTCTGCAAGGTCTTTGAGTTGTTGCAGCTGAAGCTTGAGTGATTTGATGGTGTGGGACATTCTGTGAACGGACGTGTAACCGGTATTAGACGACAACCGAATCGGCCAAAGGACAAAAGCCTCCAATAATGTCACTTCGAACGCAGTGCATACAATCGGCGCCTTGCGGACTTCTATTCTTCCCCTTCCTCCATGAGGTACTTCCTGTACAGCCCCAAAACGCTTCATTTCCGGGCGACCAAGGTCCTATTCAGGAGCTTGCTGAAGTGAATACCGGTTTGGGCACTGCCCTGAAGGGACGAGGCTTGACTGCGCGCCGTGGAAATCAGCGTCTGTTCCATTCTCTTGACTTTGAAATCCCTGCCGGGCGCGTGACCTGGCTGCGTGGTCAGAATGGAAGCGGCAAGACAACGCTGCTGCGCATCATTGCAGGACTGGCCCAGCCCGACGGCGGGACGCTGTTGTGGAACGACAGGCCTTTGGCGCAGTGTTCTGATTACTGCCAAAAGTTGGTTTATGTCGGTCACAACAGTGGCCTCAAGGATGACCTGACTGCACTGGAGTCATTGTTGTTCCTGGCGCGGCTGCACGGACAACCCTGCACGCAGGCGCAGGCCGAGTCTGCATTGAAGCGGATGGGTGTCAATCACAGGCGCAATCTTTTGGTTCGACACCTTTCTCAGGGACAAAGGCGGCGTGTTGCGCTTGCGCGCCTGGTACTGCAGACCCAAGCACCAGTCTGGGTTTTGGACGAACCCTTTGACGCCCTGGACGATGGGGGCATCGTCACTGTTAAGTCTTTGATGCACGAGTGTGTTGAGCAGGGTGGGATGGTGCTTCTCACCAGCCACATACCTGTGGCGTTTGACAAGCTGCCAACCTTGGAAATTTCCCTCGATCAAGGTGTGGGCACACCATGACGCAACCCCAATATGGCACCGATTCTGGCTTCGCCTTGGTGTTGAGAAGAGATTTGCGACTGGCCAGTCGCCGGCCCATTGAAACCCTGCTACCCATTGTCTTTTTTATCGTTGCTGGTAGCTTGTTTCCGTTGGGCGTGGGGCCGGAATCCGCTACCCTGCGCCAGATTGCACCGGGCATTGTCTGGGTTTGTGCACTGCTTTCAGCCATGCTGTCGCTTGGGGCTTTGTATGGTTCAGACTATGCTGATGGCTCGTTGGAACAGATGCTCTTGTCCGGTCATTCCACGGTTATGTTGGTGGCAGCTAAATCTGCTGCGCATTGGCTCTTGACCGGGCTGCCCTTGATTCTGGTGGCACCCCTGTTTGGTCTGCTTTTTGACATGCGGGGTGACGCCTTGCCCGTGCTGGCTCTGAGTCTTGTGCTTGGAACACCGATACTGAGCCTGGTTGGTGGCATTGGGGCCGCATTGACTTTGGGTCTGCGCAACGGTGCAGTGCTGATCCTTTTGCTGGTGTTGCCCTTGTGCATTCCGGTATTGATTTTTGGTGCCGGCGCAGTGTCGGCGCTGGATGCGGGTCTCTCGCCCGCAGGACATCTGTATTTGCTGGGCGCCCTGCTGTTGCTGACCCTGTTGGGCGCGCCGGTTGCCACTGCGGCTGCACTGCGTATTTCGTTATGAAAAACCTGCCTCGTTTCTTTACCTTCGCTGCGCCCAAGCGCTTTTACTATGCGGCAGGCTCGTCTCTTCCATGGCTGTATTCCCTTACGCTGCTGTGTGCGTTATCGGGCTTGTACGTGGGGTTTTTTGTTGCACCCACTGACGCTACCCAAGGTGAGTCCTACCGCATCATCTTTATTCATGTGCCGGCGGCCTGGATGTCGATGGTGCTGTATGTGGCCATGGCGTTCTGGGCGGCCATTGGATGGGCGTTCAATGCGCGGCTGGCTTCCATGGTGGCTCGCTCTCTGGCCCCCACCGGTGCTGCGTTTACCTTTTTGGCGCTCTGGACGGGGGCACTGTGGGGCAAGCCGACCTGGGGCACTTGGTGGGTGTGGGACGCCCGGCTGACCTCCGAACTGATCCTGTTGTTTTTGTATCTCGGCTACATGGCGCTGGTGGAAGCCATTGACGATACCCGCAGAGCAGACCAGGCCGGTGCCCTGCTGGCCGTGGTGGGCGTTATCAATGTGCCCATCATTTATTTTTCTGTGCGCTGGTGGAACACCCTGCACCAAGGCGCCACCATCAGCATGAGCGCAGCACCCAAAATGGCCCACACCATGCTCACCGCTATGCTGTTGATGACGGTCGCATTCTGGGCATACGCCTTTGCTGTGGTGTTCGCCCGAACGCGTGCAATGGTGCTGGAGCGTGAGCGCGAAACCGAATGGGTGCAGGCCATTGGTACAGCAGCCAACAGGGAGCGGGTATGAACTGGAATAGCGCTGCTGAGTTTTTTGCCATGGGAGGCTACGGCCTCTACGTATGGGGCTCCTATGGGGTAACTGCTGTGTGGTTGTTGGCAGAGCCTATATTGGTTCGTAGGCGACACCAGGCCGCATTGCAAGATGTTTGCGAATCCGAAGAACAGGACCACTGATATGAAGACCCGTCACAAAAAACTGGCGATTGCTGCAGGCGTGTTGTTGGTAGTGGCTGCAGCAGCGGCATTGGTGCTGCAGGCATTCAATAGCAACCTGGTGTTCTTCTTCTCGCCTACACAGGTTGATAGCAAGGAAGCACCAGTGGGTCGCACCTTC
>CAJBMJ010000026.1 GCA_903954045.1 uncultured beta proteobacterium
TCTGCATGAAATTCTTGGCAAAGAGTTCATCACGGTGTACTCGGAAATCAAGGAGCTCGAATTCGATGAATTCATGAAAGTGATCTCTCCCTGGGAGCGAGAGCACTTGTTGCTGCACGTTTAATTCTTTCCACACAATCGCTACAGGAATCGTCATGAATACCGTTGTTGATACCCAGTCCATTCAGGCCTTGGACAGTGCCCATTTTTTGCATCCCTTTACTGATTTCAAGGACCTGAGTTCCCGCGGCGCGCGCGTCATGACCCGTGCGCAGGATATTTACGTTTGGGACTCTGAAGGCAAGAAAGTGCTCGATGCCATGAGTGGTTTGTGGTGCGTGAATGTGGGCTATGGACGCAAGGAACTGGCGCAAGCGGCTTACGACCAGATGTTGACGCTGCCCTACTACAACAGCTTTTTTCAAACTACCAACGTACCTGCGACACAACTTGCCGCCAAGCTAGCGTCGCTTGCTCCGACCGTGGGTGATAGAAGTTTTGAACATGTTTTTTACTCTTCCAGCGGTAGCGAGAGCAATGATTCCAACGTGCGCATGGTTCGGCGTTACTGGGATTTGCTGGGTCAGCCTGTACGCAAAGTCATCATTGGGCGTGTGAACGGCTACCACGGCAGCACCATGGCCGGCGCGTCTCTGGGGGGGATGAGCGGTATGCATGCCCAGGGTGATTTGCCTATTCCTAACATTACCCATATCGAGCAGCCCTACCATTTTGAGAATGCGCTCCCTGGGGAAAGCATCGATGATTTTGGGGTGCGCTCCGCTGGTTGGCTTGAAACCAAGATACTGGAAATCGGTCCAGAGAAAGTGGCCGCATTTATTGCTGAGCCGGTGCAAGGTGCGGGCGGAGTGATTATTCCACCGAGTACCTATTGGCCAGAAATACAGCGCATTGTGGACAAGTACGGGATTTTGCTAATCAGTGATGAAGTGATTTGTGCCTTCGGCCGATTGGGGCACTGGTTTGCCTATGAGAAATTTGGCTACAAACCTGACCTGGTAACTTTTGCAAAGGCTGTCACGAGTGGCTATATCCCATTGGGTGGCGTCATGGTAGGTAACCGTGTTGCCAAGGTTTTGATTGAACAGGGCGGAGAGTTCAACCACGGTTACACCTACAGTGGGCACCCGGTGGCTTGCGCTGTAGCCCTTGCCAACATCGAAATCATGGAGCGTGAGAGTCTTGTTGCGCGGGTGCACGATGACATTGGCCCTTACCTGGCAAAAAAGTTTGCCGAACTGAGCGAACATCCGCTGGTTGGGGAAGCTCAGACCTGTGGTTTTGTGGGGGGGCTGGTTCTGGTGAAAAACAAGACCAGCCTGGAGAAGTTTGACCCCAATTTGTCGGTTGGTATGGTGTGCCGAGGACACTGCTTTGGTAACGGACTCATCATGCGGGCGGTGGGTGACCGCATGATTATTGCTCCGCCTTTGACCATGACCCACTCCCAAATCGATGAAATGATGGCGTTGATCGTGAAATGCCTGGATTTGACCCTGGTTGATGCTAAAAACAACGGGTGGTTGGCATAGGGTTTGCGTTAAGAAAGTTGGTATCGAAGTCGTATTACGATAGTTGGCATAGAAAATGCACTGGTGGCAGGCATTTCTGTTAGCGGACAGATTCTTTTTTTAATGGTTTATTTGTTTGTACCCCAAGGAGATTGAATTGAATAAATTATCTAAAGCCAAATGGATGAGCAGGCTCCTGAGCGGAATGTTTGTCGCAGGGCTATTGACATTGGGTGCGACAGTCGCCTCTGCCCAAGAAGAAAAAGTCCTGAACATCTATAACTGGTCGGATTACATCGCGGAAGACACGATTGCCAATTTCGAGAAAGAAACCGGGATCAAAGTACGCTACGACACCTACGACAACAACGAAATCCTGCATGCCAAACTGGTGGCTGGCAAGACCGGCTATGACATCGTTGTTCCGTCGTCGACCTTTGCCCGTTTGCAGATTGATGGCGGGTTGCTGTCCAAACTGGACAAGTCACAACTTCCCAACCTGAAAAATCTCGACCCTGATATTCAGGCCCAAATTGCCAATATTGATCCTGGTAACCAGCACCTGGTCAACTGGCTGTGGGGATACACCACCATTGGTGTCAATACAGCCAAAGTCAAGGCAGCGCTGGGCAGCGAACCCATGCCCGCCAATGTGTGGGAGCTGTTTTTTAACCCCAAATACATCAGCAAGCTCAAGAGTTGTGGCGTATCCGTGCTGGACAGCGCCACGGAGGTTTTGCCTGCAGCTCTGCACTTTTTGGGAAAAGATCCCTTTAGCAAGAACCCGGGTGACTACAAGGAGGCTAGCGAGCTATTGAAGTCGGTTCGTCCCTATGTCACCTTGTTCAGTTCTTCGGGCTATATCAACGATCTGGCGGGCGGTTCTATCTGCATGTCTCTGGGCTGGAATGGCGACATCAACATTGCGCGCAAGCGGGCCATTGAAGGCAAGACCGGACAGGACGTGGTTGCGTTTGTGCCCAAAACCGGTGGTCTCCTGTTTTTCGACATGATGGCTATTCCGTCAGACGCATCGCATCCCAAGAATGCACATGCCTTCATCAACTACATCATGCGTGCAGAAGTGCATGCTTCGCTCACCAATAAGGTCAATTACGCCAACCCGAACAAGGAGTCCCGCAAGTTCATCACCCCTGAAGTGGCCAAGAATCCGTCTGTGTTCCCCACCAGTGCGGAAATGGCTGTGATGGTGGCGCCGAAAGCGTTGAGCAATGACGTTCGACGTCTTGCAACCAGAACATTCACGGGGTTCAAGACAGGTCTCTGAATTGGCACTTCCTCATTTGAGCAACATCTATGGCGGCTTCACCGATCAGTAGCAGCGCAGCAAAGCCTGTGGGCGGCGATGCTCCGTTTCTGCAAATCAAGCGCATTGTCAAAAAGTTTGACGATGTCTTTGCAGTAGACGAGGTATCGCTCGATATCCAGAGAGGTGAGATCTTTGCTTTGCTGGGCTCTTCCGGTTGCGGGAAATCGACCTTGCTGCGCATGCTTGCCGGGTTTGAAACCCCCACCTCCGGACAGATTCTCTTGGCAGGACAGGACATCGTTGGGCTGGCTCCGTACGAGCGTCCCATCAACATGATGTTCCAAAGTTACGCCTTGTTTCCGCACCTGAGCGTGTGGGACAACGTGGCGTTTGGATTGCGCCGCGACGGCATGCCAAAAGACCAGATCGAAGAGCGAGTTGGTCAGATGCTTGATCTTGTTCAACTCAAGCCCTACGCCAAACGCAAGCCGCATCAATTGTCCGGCGGCCAGCAGCAGCGGGTCGCGCTGGCCCGCAGTCTGGCAAAGCGCCCCAAGCTTTTGTTGCTGGATGAGCCGCTGGGCGCGCTGGATGCCAAGTTGCGCCAGCGTACCCAGCTTGAACTGGTAGGCATCATTGAGCAGGTGGGAGTGACCTGCGTGATGGTCACACATGATCAGGAAGAGGCCATGACGATGGCTACGCGCATAGGTGTCATGAGCGAAGGAAAAATCCTGCAAATCGGTCAACCGGCCGACATTTACGAAACACCCAACTGCCGTTTTGTTGCCGACTTTATTGGCAGTGTCAATCTGTTCAAAGGGAGGGTGGTTGAAGACCAGCCGGATCACGTCGTCATTGAGACGCCTGAGTGCAAGCACTATGTGAGTCATGGAATTACAGGCACTGAGGGCATGGAAGTCCATGTGGCCGTGCGGCCAGAAAAAATGACGATCCAGCGTACACAACCTTTGGACTCAGAACGAGAGTCCTTGGCCGAAGTGGGCTTCAATTTGGTGCAGGGCACCATTCAGGACCTCGCTTATCTGGGAAGTCTCACCACGTACCATGTCAAGCTTGCGAGTGGTGCAGTCCTCAAGGTGACGTATACCAACACGGCGCGACATGAGGCGAGCCAGCTGACCTGGGGCGACACTGTTTACGTCTGGTGGTGTGGCAGTGACGTGGTGGTATTGACGAGTTGATTGCCCAATGAGCGCCGTCGTCTCAAACACAGGTCTGTACGCCAAGTTCACTGGAACTTGGGGGCGTACCGCCGTGATTGGCGTTCCCATGGTGTTCTTGCTGTTGGTGTTCTTGCTGCCATTCCTAGTGGTGTTCAAGATCAGCCTGTCTGAAATGGACACGGTCTTTTTCAGGGATGTGCTGAGCTGGTCTGACGGTGTTCTCACCTTGCAGCTCAAGATTGGGAATTACCTCAGCCTTCTGGACGATTCGCTGTATCTGCAGACCTACCTCAGCTCAATCAAGTTTGCAGGCATTACCACCGGCATCTGCCTTGCCATTGCGTATCCATTCGCCTACTTTATGGCCAGAAGCCCGGCAGAAACTAGACCTGCTTTACTCATGCTTGTCATGCTGCCTTTCTGGACGTCTTTCTTGCTTCGGGTGTATGCCTGGAAAATGTTGCTGGCTGACAGTGGCGTATTCAATAACGCAGCGATGGCGATGGGCCTGATTTCTGAACCTCTGAAGATGATGAATACGCCGTTTTCCCTGGTATTGGGAATGGTGTACACCTATGTGCCGTTCATGATTCTTCCGTTGTACGCCAACCTGGTAAAAATGGACTTGCGCCTGCTGGAAGCGGCCATGGATCTGGGTGCAACGCCCTGGCAGGCCTTCTGGCGAATTACGGTCCCCTTGTCCAAAAGCGGCATTATTGCTGGGTCCATGCTGGTGTTTATTCCCTGCGTTGGCGAGTTCGTGATCCCGGAACTGCTAGGCGGACCGCAGACCTTGATGATTGGTCGGGTTTTGTGGGATGAGTTTTTCAGCAACAACGACTGGCCCATGGCGGCAACGGTGGCTGTGGTGATGGTGCTGCTAATCATCGTTCCTCTGGCGCTTTTCAATAAGCACCAGGCTGAGAGCGCTTCTGGAGGCCATAAGTGAACCGCGGCACAGGCCAGGTCACGTCCCGAATTTGGATGGCGGGGGTGTTTTTCTTTTTGTACCTCCCCATCCTGACCCTGATTGTGCTGAGTTTCAATGGCAGCCCGATGGTGACAAGCTGGGGTGGATTTTCTCTGCGCTGGTACGAGGCCCTTGCCGATGATTCAGAAATCATTGCCGGTTTCAAGTTGTCGCTCCAGATCGCGTTTCTGACAGCGTGCTCGTCCGTGATTTTGGGAACCTTTGCAGCGATGTCCCTTCACCGCTTCAAGCGTTTTCCAGGCCGCACTCTGTTTGCTGGCATGGTGAATTCTCCGTTGGTCATGCCTGAGGTCATCATTGGTCTGTCATTGCTGCTCATGCTGGTGTCTGTTCAAAGGCTATTTGGTTTTCCAGAGCGCGGCTTTGGCACCATCTGGCTTGGACACACCTTGTTGGGAATGGCCTATGCCACCGTTGTTATCCTTTCGCGCCTGCAGGAGATGAGTGCATCGCTGGAAGAAGCCGCACAAGACCTGGGGTGCCGGCCGTTTCAGGTGTTCTTGCTGGTGACCTTGCCACTTATTTCTCAGGCCATTGGCTCGGCTTGGCTGCTGACCTTTACCTTGTCTCTAGATGATGTCGTGTTGTCGGCCTTTTTGTCGGGACCCGGTTCGACCACCATGCCCATTACGATTTTCAGTCGGGCCCGATTGGGCTTGAGCCCCAGTGTGAACACAGTCGCTACGCTTACCGTGTTGGTGGTGAGCGTGGGCGTGTTGCTAGCCAGTGTGTTGATGGCTCGAGCCGAGCGCAGGCGGGCGCAGGAGATGCAGGCGGCTTACCGTAACGGTTAACCATTTTGTGATGTTTGAAGATTTTGATTTCTACCAGGAGAATAAGATGAGCTTTCAAAGAAAATTGATCGTGGTGGCGCTTGCCAGTGCCATGCCATTGGCCAGTGCCTATGCGCAGACCGCAGGCGATTTACAAAAGGAAATTGCGTCCCTTAAGGCGCAGTTGCAGTCTTTGCAGCAGAAAGTGGAGGCGATGGGTAACCAATCGCAACCTGCTGTTTCTCCACAGCAAGTCAACCGGATTGAGCAAAAACTCGAATTGATGGAGGCTGATGCAGAAAAGAGTGGATTCAGTGGCCTGTCCATCAAAGGGCAGATCGATCCTACTTTGATTTACAACCGCAATGCCGACACAGCGGATGCTGTGTTCATGAACAACAATTCGGCTGGATTTGGATATGACAATTCCTCGTTTGGTCAGGCCATGGTGGAAGTCACCAAGCTGACCGAAGACGGTACCAAACTGGTTCTGCGACTCACCCCCAAGATGAACTCCTCGCTGGTGCACGAGGCAACTGTTGCCGTTCCCTTGGGCGATGACGTCATGCTGAATGCGGGGTTGACACCTGACTACAGCGGATACGAGTTGGCTTTCGGCAGTGACAACCCACTGATTACCCACAATCTGCTGTTTGATTTCACGGCGGCCACCAACTATGTTGGCGTGGGCACTACCCATACCGTGGGTCCATTTATTGGCAAGTGGATGGTAGGCAATGTGGATTCCAACGGCGGCAATGCGCCTGGTCTGGCTTACCGCGGCGACTGGTCCATGAGCGAGTATTCGGGCATCGGATTCTCTGGCGTGCACGGTACCAAGGCACGTGTTGCGAATGCCATTCCGGCAGCCGGATTCACGGGAGGTGACAAGTTCAACCTCATGGAGATCGATGGCTACTACACCCGTGGCGACCTGACTTTGCAGGGTCAAGTTTCTTGGGGAAGCCTGGGCAATGGAGCCTCCGGTGCCAACGCTTCTTGGTCGGGATTGTCAGGTTTGGTGGGGTACAAGCTGACTCCGCGTCTGCAGGCTATTTTGAGGGCGGATTACATTGAAAATGCCAAAAATGGCGGTGGCGTATATGGAACTACTGCGGGCGATACACGCAATGGCTTCGGTTCTTCCTGGGAGGACGATGGAACTGGAACCAATACCTGGGTTCAACCGGACACAACCAAGGGCGTCAACCGTATGGCACTGAGCGCTGGTTTGAATTACCTCTTGAATGAGAAGACGAATCTCAAACTGGAAATGCGTGTGGACAGCGCCAACGGCAATGTGTTTTATGACCAGTCGAATGGAAAATACGTCAAGGACAATTTCCTGTTGGGAACTGCCGTCGTCGTGAAGTTCTGATTCCGCACATCACTCTCGGAAGTACGGGGACGGCAGAAATGCCTCCCCGTTTGTATTTGTGGGCTCCATTGGAGCCAATTTTTAGCGAATCGGGGAATCCAGTTCACCAGCGGAAACCCCGGTCGAACCATGTAAGGGCTTACGAATGACATCCATTCCCAATGTTCCAAAGTTTGATGGTCGTGCACTGATCAATGGTCAGCGCGTTGCGGCCAAAGACGGCCAGGTGTTTGATTGTGTTTCCCCCGTAGACGGGCGAGTGTTGACCCAGGTTGCCAGTTGCGGTGTTGCAGATGTGGATGCTGCGGTTGCCTCGGGCAGAGCAGCTTTTGAAGACAAACGTTGGTCTGGGATGTCTCCTGCCCAGCGTAAGCGCGTCATGATTCGATTCGCCGACCTTCTGCTGCAGCACGGAGATGAATTGGCCATGACTGAAACCCTGGACATGGGCAAGCCGGTGAAGTACGCGCGCTCGGTGGATGTCAACAGTGCTTCCAATTGCATACGCTGGTATGGCGAGGCAGTGGACAAGGTCTACGATGAAATCGCTCCGACCCCCAGTACTGCATTGGCTCTGATTACGCGCGAACCCGTGGGTGTTGTCGGAGTGATTGTTCCCTGGAACTACCCCATGATCATGGCGGCCTGGAAAATTGCGCCGGCATTGGCCGCAGGCAATTCGGTTGTTCTCAAGCCCAGTGAGAAATCGCCATTAACGGCATTGCGCATGGCCGATCTGGCCTTGGAAGCAGGAATTCCAGCAGGGGTGTTCAATGTAGTTACCGGTACCGGCCCCCATGCTGGGTCGCCATTGGCATTGCACATGGATGTCGACTGCATTGCCTTTACCGGATCAACCCGGGTCGGCAAACAAATTCATGTCATGGCGGGACAAAGCAATCTTAAGCGTGCCTGGACCGAACTCGGCGGCAAGTCGCCCAATATCGTGTTTGCGGACTGTCCGGACATCGACAGGGCCGTGGCCGCCGCCGTGGGTAGTATTTTTTTCAACCAGGGCGAAAGTTGCAATGCGCCATCACGCTTGTTTGTTGAAGAGAGCATCAAGGAGCAGTTTCTTGAAAAAGCCCTGAAACTGGTTCCGGGCTACAGGCCCGCTAATCCCACATTGCCAGGCACCGTCATGGGCGCCGTGGTGGACAAAATTCAGCTCAATACCGTCCTGCGCTATATCGAAAGCGCCAAAGCAGAGGGTGCCCAACTGATAGCTGGTGGTGAGCAGGCCTTGAAAGAAACGGGAGGCTACTACGTTGAGCCGACCATTTTTGACGGCGTGACATCCGAGATGACCATAGCCCGCGAGGAGATTTTTGGACCGGTGCTCTCTGTGATGTCATTTACCGACACCGCCGAAGTGGTCCGGCAGGCCAATGACAGCGTGTACGGTTTGCAGGCCGGGGTCTGGACGCGAGACCTGAACAAAGCACATGGTGTTGCGCGTGCCTTGCGTGCGGGTACCGTGCACGTCAACCAATATGACGAAGATGACATCACGGTTCCTTTCGGAGGCTTCAAGCAAAGCGGGGTAGGGCGCGACAAGTCGCTCCACGCATTTGACAAGTACACGGAAACCAAAACGACCTGGATCCGGATTGATTCGCCTGTTTAATTGCTCCTCAATTGATAGCTGTCTATGCTCTAAATACAAGCGCTACCGGCCAAATTTACTATGAATTCAATTCCGCAAAGCATTGTCGACCTGAAGGCCCAGGGTGTGCACTCCATCCTCACCCAGTTCACTGATATCCATGGCGTTGCCAAGGGCAAACTCGTCCCACTGGAAAATCTACAGGAGTGGGTCGACCACGGCGCAGGTTTTGCGGGGCCCAGCATTTGGGGCACTGGTTTGCCGCGCTTTGGAGCGCGTAGCGAGTATTACGCCCGGGTGCAGCCGCAAAGTTTGCAAGTTCTACCCTTCATGCCAGGCGTGGCACATGCCGTGTGTAACGGATATGCGGGCGGTGAGCCGCTGTCAACTTGCTCCAGGCAAGTGCTTCGGTCAGCGTTGCAGCGAATCGCTGAACGGGGATGGACTTTGTGGGTTGGCATTGAACCCGAATTTTTTCTTTTGCAACGTGGTGCAGGGGGTGCTTGGCAGGTGGGCGATACAAAGGATCGGTTGTCCAAACCCTCCTACGATTTGAAGACGATCCACCGCAATCTCGACTACTTGCAGGACATGCGCAGCACATTGACTGCTTTGGGCTTTGAATTGCAGCAAATGGACCACGAGGACGCTTGCGGTCAGTATGAGATCAACTACCGTTTTGACGAAGCGCTTGCTGCGGCAGACCGATTCATGCTTTTCAAACTGGCAGCGCATGCTGTCGCAGAAAAGCACGAGGTAGCGTTTAGTTGCATGCCCAAGCCCCTGGCCAATGCCCCCGGTAGCGGTCTGCATTTCCATTTGAGCCTCACCGATGCCAATGGTCAGCCCGTGCTGTCTGATGCTGGAGGCTTGTTGGGACTGAGTGCCCACGGGCACCAATTTGCGGCAGGCCTGCTGCACCACGCCGATGCGCTGAGTGCTGTTTGTGCGCCTACCGTCAATAGCTACAAGCGCCTGGCCTGCAGCGAAAGTGCTTCAGGCACGACCTGGTCGCCGGTATGGAAAAGCTACGGCGACAACAACCGGACTTGCCTTGTGCGCACGGTTGCTGGCCGTCTGGAGTGGCGGCTTCCAGACCCGTCGTGCAATGTTTATGCCGCCATTGCAGCAAGCTTATGCGCCGGACTCGATGGCATTGCCAGGCAAATGCAAGCACCTGCTCCATGTCAGGAAGACTTGTATGAACGGTTTTCCAGAGGAGAGGTAATGCCTGACCGGCTGCCCAGGAATCTGCAGGATGCCCTGACTGCTCTCGAGCAGGATGCATCACTTGTCCAAATGTTGGGCGTCGATTTCTGTAATGAGTTTGTCCGCCTTAAGCGCCTGGAGTGGGACGAATACAGCCAGCATGTCAGCAACTGGGAGTTGCAAAGGTACGCAGACTACTTTTAAGCCGTGCAGCGCATTTAATTTTTTGAAATGCGTCTCTCGCTTTCGCATAGTGAAAAAATGTGCGCAACAACCAGGCTCTTATTTTTCAAATAGTGATATTTGTATTTTGCTATATGAAGCACCATGCGTAAGTTGTTGATTTGTAAGTAGAAAATTTAAGTCTTATATAAGACATAAGATTGCTAATTGGTCTTATATAAGACTTAGAATTCTCATGCAGGCACTGGAATTGCATAGCAGGCCGGTGGAAAAATTTATCAACTATGGAGTGTTCGCATGACGCAACTGACCCGTGACCAACAAATCGCAGCCCTTGAAAAAGA
>CAJBMJ010000027.1 GCA_903954045.1 uncultured beta proteobacterium
CCGGTTTCAGCGGCAGAAGGCACAAAATGCCGCCCAAAATCGATAAGGGCCCAGGTGCAAATGCTGATACTCAGGGAGTAGCGCATGGGTATTTCATAGGGGCGCTCAGGCTGAAACGCATACTGAACCGCCGCGATGGCAAGCGCAAAAGCCAGCACCTGCAGGAGAAACCGCAGTTTGGCGGTTGGGTCAATCGGTGCGGCAGGGCGCATGGCTTTACATTCCGCGCTTTTGGTCGTCTTGCTGGCGAATCAGACGCTCACGTTCGCGCTGCACCATGCGTTCGCGCAAGCCCCCTCCGGTGCCTAGGAACCATACGGAAATGCCGTGCAACACCAGCCCCAGCCCCCAACCCAGGAGCGGCTTGACCGACCAGGGGCGGGTGCCAAAACCGTACTCTGAGATGGAAAAAATAAACAGGTTGACCAGCACAAAGACGGTGGCATGGATAAACCAGCCCAGCTTGGCGCCTGCGCGCTTGCGTGCGAGCCGGTCGATGTCCTGAGAAGAGAGGGGGGTGCTCATGGGCATCAATTATGGCCTTGACCCTCCAGCACCTGGCGCTCTTTGGCCAGCAGGCGCGAATAGAAACCGCCGCTGGTTCCCAGGCTGAAAACGACCAGTCCATGGATCAGAAGCCCCAAGCCCCAGCCCATGGCGGGGTAGACCGCCCAGCCGCGGCCCTGCATGATGGAGATCAGAACCAGACCCGCGTTGACACAGATGTAGACCAGTGCGTGGATGTACCAGCCCATTTTTGCGCCTGCGCGTTTGCGGGCCTGGCGTTCCTGGGTGGTGGATAGGGTGGCAATAGATGGGGTCATGGAAGTTTCTCCTGGGTTAATTCGGCCATGGGAAGTAGCATGGGCTTGACGTGAATGTGCCAGCGCGGGGCGCCAACGTGTAGCGCTTTGCGACGAAGTGCAGAAACAGGGGTGTGAAATGTCTTTACCGGCCCGAAACAGAGGCGTCACGCCGCTTCCCTAGAATGGCTTCATGAAAAGAAATTACGTTGTTGCCGCTGTTTTGGGGTTCGCTTTGTTGGCTGGCGGGGGCTATTGGTGGTCCCAGCGCAATGCCGCCGAGGCAGTGCAATACCGCACTGGCAAACTGGAGCGCGGCAATCTGTTGGCCACCGTGGCTGCCAGTGGCGCGGTCAATCCGGTGGCGCTGGTGACCGTAGGAACCCAGGTCAGCGGCCAGATCAAGGAGTTGCTGGTCGACTTCAATTCCGAGGTCAAGGCAGGGCAACTGCTCGCCCGTATCGACCCCGAAACGTTTGAGTACCGGGTGCGCTCAAGCCAGGCCGATGTGGACGCTGCTCGCGCCACCGTGCTGACTGCCCAGGCCAATGTCATGGCGGCGCAGACCCAGGTGTCAAGGGCCCAGGTGGACCTGGACGAAGCGCGGCGCGACTTTGAGCGCAAGCAAAGCCTGGTCGAAAAAGGATTTATTGCCCAGAGCGAAGCCGACAAGGCCCGTGCGCTGGTCAACACCAGCACGGAAGCCCTGAAGGCCGTGCAGGCGCAGGTGGGAGTGGCCCAGGCGCAAGTCAAATCGGCGCAGGCCACAGTGAATCAGCGTGAGGCCACTTTGGCCCAGGCTCGCATCGATCTGGAGCGCACCCGAATTACGTCGCCGGTCAACGGCATTGTGATCAAGCGCGCCATTGAGAACGGGCAAACGGTGGCCGCCAGCCTGCAAGCTCCCGAGTTGTTCATCATTGCCAAGAACTTGCAGGACATGCAGGTCGATGCCAGCATCGACGAGAGCGATGTGGGACGTCTGAAGGTCGGCCAGAAAGCCAGCTTTACGGTGGACGCGTTTCCGGGGCAAACCTTTGAAGGGCAAATTCGCCAGGTGCGCAAGGCCGCGACCAATGTCGCCAATGTGGTGACCTATGTGGCCGTGGTGGGCTTTTCCAATGAGGGTGGCAAGTTGTTACCCGGGATGACGGCCAATGTGCGGGTGGTGACCGATGTGCGCGACAACGTGCTCAAGGTGCCCAATTCGGCATTGCGGGTTCGCATTGCGGGTGTTGAGCCAGCTGCTGCACCTGCTTCGTCCCCAGCATCTGCGACTTCGGGCGCTGCGGCTGACACAGCTTCCGCAGCTACAGCACCCGCACCGGCAAGTGCGAGTTCGGCGCCAGGTGGGGCAGGGGGGCCTAGCGAGTTTCGCAACCGGGTGGTCAAGGAACTTCAGCTCGACGAGTCGCAAACTGCCCGGGTCGATGCCATCTATGCCGAGTCGCGGCCCAAGTTCATGGCCTTGCGCGAGCTGGCTGCCGAAGAGCGTGGCAAGGCGCGTGACCGCATCTCGGCCGATATTCGGGCGCGCATTGCCGATGTGCTCACCCCGGAGCAAAAGACCAAGTTTGCGGGTCTGGTCGCCGAAGCTGCCAGCCGAACCAGCACCCGGGGACGCATCTATCTTATGGACGATGAGGGCAAGCCCAAGGCCTACAACGTGCGCCTGGGGATTACCGATGGCACCAGCACCGAGCTGATGGTGAATCCAAATGGCCCCGATGCCAATGTGTTCAAGGAAGGTGCCTCCGTCATCATTGGGCTACAGACCCAGGGCACGGCCAAAGCGGGTGCGGCGCCCCGGCCGGCAGCGCCTACTCCGCGTTTGTCCTTCTGACCCGGTTGAAATCCATGGCATTGATACGGGCCCAGGGCCTCACCAAAACCTATGTGATGGGCGGGCAGACGGTGCACGCATTGCGCGGTGTCTCGCTTGAAATTGCCGAGGGTGATTTTGTGGCCATCATGGGTGCGTCCGGTTCAGGCAAGTCCACCCTGATGAATATTCTGGGTTGTCTGGACCAGCCAACTGCAGGCGAGTACTGGCTGGCGGGTGAGGAGGTCGAGAAGATGACGCAAGACCAGCTGGCCTCCATTCGCAACCGGCGCATCGGCTTTGTGTTCCAGCAGTTCAATTTGTTGCCACGCACCAGCGCCCTGGAAAACGTGGAGCTGCCCATGGTGTACGCCGGGGTCAAGCCGGTCGAACGTCGTGCCCTGGCCGACAAGGCCTTGCAGCGAGTCGGCTTGGGCGAACGTGGCGACCACACGCCGTCCGAGTTGTCCGGTGGGCAGCAACAGCGGGTGGCCATTGCCAGGGCGCTGGTCAACAGCCCTCAGCTGATACTGGCAGACGAACCCACCGGCGCGCTGGATTCCAAAACCAGTGAAGACATCATGCAATTGCTGACTGAACTCAACGTCCAGGGCATGACCGTGGTGATCGTCACCCATGAGAATGACATTGCCATGTGGGCAAGGCGCAAGCTCGTGTTTCGAGATGGGCAGATTGTGGAAGATCTGCGCCAACCCGGTATGGGAGCGGTACCGGCATGAGCTGGCTTACGGCTTTACGTAGTGCGCTGCAGGCTTTGGCGGCAAATACCCTGCGCTCGGCGCTCACCATGCTCGGCATCATCATTGGGGTGGCGGCGGTGATCACCATGGTAGCGGTCGGCAATGGGGCAACCCAGCGGGTACAGGAGCAGATGAAGGGCTTGGGCTCCAACATCATGCTGGTCTTGCCCGGCGGTGTTTCTCAGGCTGGTGTGCGTTTGGGTGCACAGACCCGCCAGCGTCTGACCGAAGAGGACGCACAGGCCATAGCGGTGGATATTCCTCAGGTGCAGGTGGTTGCGCCCACTTCCCGAACCAGTGGCCAGCTTGTGTATGGCAACACCAACTGGGGCACCAGCATTTTTGGAGTGACCAACGACTACCTGGAAGCGCGCGACTGGCCCCTGGCCAGCGGC
>CAJBMJ010000028.1 GCA_903954045.1 uncultured beta proteobacterium
AGCGCGTCGCGCATGGAGCCTCTGGCAGCCCTGGCCAACAGCCGCAGCGCCTGCACCTCGGACTTGACCTGCTCCACCTCCAGCACTTTGGAAAGGTGCTCGCGAATGGTCTCCGGTGCCATCGGACGCAAGTTGAACTGCAGGCAGCGCGACAGCACCGTTACAGGCACTTTTTGCGGGTCGGTAGTGGCCAGCACAAACTTCAAATACTCGGGAGGTTCTTCCAGCGTCTTCAACATGGCGTTGAAAGCCGTGTTGGTCAGCATGTGCACCTCGTCGATCATGAAGACCTTGAAGCGTCCCTGCACTGGCTTGTAGACCGCCTGCTCCAGCAAAGACTGCACTTCGTCCACGCCACGGTTGCTGGCGGCGTCGAGCTCGGTATAGTCCACAAACCGGCCGCTATCAATATCAGAGCACGCCTGGCAGACTCCACAAGGGGTAGCGGTGATTCCGCCGTTGCCGTCCACCCCCTGGCAATTGAGCGACTTGGCCAGAATGCGCGAAACCGTTGTTTTGCCCACACCACGGGTGCCGGTGAACAGATAGGCATGGTGCAAGCGCTGGGTTGTTAGTGCATTGCTCAGTGCCTGCACCACATGGTCCTGACCTACCATTTCCGTGAAGTTGCGAGGACGGTACTTGCGGGCGAGCACGAGGTAGGACATGGGCTGAGATTCTACGGGCTACAATCCAAGCTGACGGGCCCTCTCGCATGGTAAAGCGGCCAACCGGGTCAGGTGGGGAACCAAGCAGCCCTAACTGTGGAGTCAGTGCCGGGATCAGGCTCGTCAACCCCCATTTGTAAAGCTGATTGTTATCAAGGACTTAGCTGTCTTTTGAATAATTTGGATCAGCTTTTGTGGCATGTTGCTGTGGCATGTGGTGTCACGTTGTTCAACCAACGTGGAGCAATGCATGGCAGAACTTACAGGCCTGTTAAAAAGTGCTTCACAGCACAGTGGTGGTGCTATACCTACACAAGCCAGCCATCAACACCACCACTCCCAGTTGCAACACGTTGTGCCGGAGTGGCCTAACCCAGTGGAGTGCTCTCAACGTTTGCTGGCAATCACTGGCTATCCAGTCTACTATGCACTTTTAACCAAGGGATATCCCAATGACAACACCAGTCCGCGCAACTAACGCCCCAATTGCCGTAACAGTAGAAGCAGGAAAAGACTATTTCTGGTGCGCTTGCGGCCTAAGCAAGAGCCAACCGTTCTGCGATGGGGCGCATAAAGGTGGCCCATTTACCCCAACTAAGTACTCAGCAGATGTCAGTAAAGAGGTTTACTTCTGTGGTTGCAAGGCAAGTGCAAACGCTCCGCTTTGCGACGGTAGCCACAAGAAACCGGTATAGACGACAACCCTCCCCTACGAAGTGCAGTGGCGTTGGCAAAAAGTAAACCCCGGTTAAAGCGGCACTTACCGGGTTTCTTTTTAACTTCGCCAACGGGCGGTCGATAACACAATCAGTTACTCGAACGAAGCTGTTAACCCGCCATGAATCCATCGTCAATCTACATGCTCACGTCTCTCGAACTTGCGCAGCGCTGGGGGCGGTCAGAGGCGGCCATCTGCCTGGCTACGGTAGTAGGTGTTGGTCCCCGATTTGTGAAAAGCGACGGCCTGGTGCTGTTCCCATTGGAAGAAATTCAGCGCTATGAGCGCGAAAGCGCCGTGCTCAAGCCCTTTAAAGTATTACATTGAGGTCTTTATCGTGACCGTCATCCCCTTGGCACCTACTTCGTTTCTTTCTTGGTTGCGCAGTCTTATGCCTGCAAAAAAACCGTTACCTACGGAGAAACGGGCGCGAGCGCTGATTCGTGCCATTGACGCTGGGGGTTTGCCCCTGAACGCCGCTATCGTGAACGACATAGCTCGGCAGTTGGGGCTCGAAGTTTCTGCCAAGGCGCGAATGGAAGACACCATCAACAGGATTCGTGCAGCGCTCAACCGGTAGTGAAGTTACATCACAGGAACGATTGCATTGCCACCGTCTTGGCGGCAGCATACTGACTGGTATTCCTAGACTGCTCCTGGCGTTGTTGCTCCAAACTCGTTATGAGATGGTCTACTTTGGCGAGAAATTCGTCTTTATTGACACAAGGGTCTTCAGTGAACATTTTGGTTGCGTTATCGGCAATGTCCATTTTTCCGGCCTGACGCGCCCAGTTTCTGATTTCACAATAAGCAAGCAGGGCCAACCGACCCAGTTCGTTGCATCTACGCGCATGCTGAAGGTCCGCTAGTAGGTCTTCAAGCGCCAGTTGGATGTCGATTGGATTGGTCATGATGCACTGCAGCATATGAGCCAGGTCTGACTGATATCTGACATCTAGGGATGTCTGCCTAGCTAAGCAAATCAGGCTTTGACTGCTTTTTTCAGCTTGAGAATTGCCATGCCCACATCCATGGAGGCTGAAGCGAACTGAGAACTTCCTTCAATCATCGATTTGGAAGTTTCAAAATCCTTGCCATTGATGATGCCAGCTACCATTCCAGTGACCAGATGGAACTCTTTGTGCTTATCCACTAGATGAACGAATTCGGGCTTCGTTCCGTAAAGCCTTTGACCATCGGCATAAAGCCACCGACCCAGATCACAGCAGTCATCGCGCCGGATAGTGTCCAAATCCAGAGTTTCTTTGGCCTGAGCAGCTGCTCTCAACCGGGCTTTCCATTCCGCATGCGCAGAAAGGGCTTTGTCCAGCGTAAGTTCTGATCCGTGTTTATCCATTGTGATGAAGATTATGCGTCTTCGAGCAAGCAAAAAACGAAATGACGTCAACGAAAAAACTATTCCGCCCATAGCAGCGTTACGCGACCGGCAGTAGGCTGTTCAAAGCCGCCTTATCAACTGGAGTTTTGCTCCTATGATGGGCTCCATCGTTATACCCACCAAGCTCACGATGCCAGACCCCAGCTCCGACTTTCTGCAGCGCATATGGTTGCCACTAAGATACCTGGTTAACACCAAAACGCGCAGCGAACTTGCACCGCAGGAGCGCGGCGGCCAAGTGCGGGTTGCAACAACCATTGGTGCCATTACGGGCGTAGGGTTTGCTGTGTTCAATCTATTCACCGAGGGAATGCTGGCCCTGGGATTGATTGAATTGGGAGCCGTCCTGTTTTTGGTGGGTCCTGCCATGGTTTTGAGCCGTCAACCGCAATGGATCGGGCTGTCTGAAACTATGCTTTTGCTGGCGGCCATGACCATATTTGGCGCGCTGATGGTGCTTGGTGGCGTAGAGGAAACAGGGCTATTCTGGGTCTACACCACGCCGTTCCTGGCGTTTTTCCTCAAGGGCCAGCAATTGGGTTGGGTTTACAGCGGTATGTTCCTGGGGACTACTACGGTTTATATGGTGTGGATTGGGCCAGTCTTGGCTTTCTCACAAAAATATTCCCCTGTGGTGAGCAGTCATTTTTTGCTCTCCCTGGGTTTTTACACCCTGGTTGCGGCGGCTTTTGACTACGTTAGAGACCGCTATGACCACCAGTTGAAAGTGGCCAAGGAATCTGCCGAAAAGGCATCCTCAGAAGCCCTGATTGCAAAAGAAAAAGTGGAGTTGGCTTACCACGCCAAATCCCGCTTTCTGGCTGCAGCCAGCCATGATCTACGGCAACCCACACATGCTCTAGGTCTGTTTATTGCCAGATTAGGTCAGTTTCGGATGGAACCGGAAATGAAGCAGGTTTTGCAAAGTCTGGAGGCATCCGCGATGGCAATGCAAGACCTTCTGGACGGTTTTTTGGACTACTCCCTGCTTGATTCTGGTACCCAACAACCGGAGCTTCGGCCCGTTTATCTCCACACGCTTTTGCTCGAACTGGAACGTACCCTGCTTCCGCAAGCTAACGCCAAGGGCTTGCGCTTGCGCATCCGTCCGGCCAACTACTGGGTGCTCACTGATGCAGTGATGTTGCAACGTATGGTGATGAACCTGGTCCAGAATGCCCTGCGGTATACCCCACGCGGCTCGGTGCTGATTGCCTGCCGTCCTGTGAGGGCGGGGCAAGGAATTTCTATTGAGGTCTGGGACAGCGGCATCGGTATTGCAAAAGAACATCAGCTACACGTTTTCAATGAGTTTTACCAAGTTGGAAATCCGGCCAGAGACCGTAGTCAGGGCATCGGACTGGGACTGAGCATCGTTCAACGCAGCGCACAACTGCTTGGGTATCCAATTGAATTGAGATCTGCTCCGGGTTGTGGCAGTCGCTTTTCCTTCATTGTGCCCAAAACGCCTGCTCTCACAGAGCAGTCACAAAACACGAGGGCCGACTTCATCACCAAAGTCACCGATCTTTCAGGAACAAGCATTCTGCTGGTCGAAGATGATGAGTTGTCCAGGGAAGCTGTGCGGGAACTCCTTGGCTCCTGGGGTTGCAAGGTATTTGTTGCGGGCAGCGCTGCCGAAGCAAGGGAATTCATGCGGCATCCCTCACCCGATATCGACGTGATCGTGAGCGACTACCGTCTTGGAGAACCGGACAATGGATTCACCGTGATTGCCGATTTGCGCCAACTAGCCAATCGAACCATTCCAGCATGCCTGATCAGCGGCGACACTGATGCATCTCTGATGCAAGCCGTTCGGGAGAGTGGCCTCACCATGCTTTACAAACCAGTACGACCAGCCAAGCTGCGCGCACTTATCCGCCGTCTCATCATGCCGCCAGGAAACCAGGCTCAGCTTGGATGACGCAAGTACTCCAGCACGCCCCGACCAGCGCGCTGCCCACTCGAAAAACAGGCCTGAAGCAGATACCCACCCGTGGGGGCTTCCCAATCCAACATTTCTCCCGCGCAAAACAAGCCAGGCAGCGCCATGCACATGAGATCAGGCGTCAAGTCCTCGAGCATGACGCCGCCAGCAGTGCTTATAGCCTCATCCAGGGGGCGGGTGGCACCCACTGTGACAGGTAGCGACTTGATGGCTGTGGCCAGAAGACGGGGGTCGGCAAAAGCAGACTTGGGTAACAGTTCATGCAATATGGCGGACTTGATTCCGTCGAGATTGAGTCGGCTTTTTAGATGATTTGAAAGGGACCGCGAACCGCGGGGGTGAAGTACCTGTGCCAACACGTGCTCCGCACCCAAGTCGGGCAGCAAATCCAGAGAAAACGTTGCTACACCTGATAGCAAAATTTCGTCGCGCAACAGGCTGGAGGCTGCATATATCAGACTCCCCTCCACTCCTGTAGCCGTTGCCACGAACTCGCCTCTGCGATTGAAGGTATTGCCCTGTCCATTGTCAAAACTGATCGCTACCGATTTAAATGGCTGCCCCGCGTAACGACTGGCAAAGTATGGAGTCCACCCTTGGGGTAGATCAAAGCCACAGTTGGAAGGCATTAAGGTGGACACTGCAACGCCTTTGTCGACTAGCAAGGGGGCCCAGGCTCCATCGGATCCCAACCTGGACCAACTACCGCCACCCAAAGCCAATACGACCGCCCCCGCCTGTACCGTTTTGACGCCATCTGGCGTGTCGAAAGTGAGCAGGCCTTCCGGCGTCCAGCCCT
>CAJBMJ010000029.1 GCA_903954045.1 uncultured beta proteobacterium
GGCGTGGGCAATCTGGACCATTTGGCTGACGGCGTGCAGCAAGGAGGTGCCGACGCCGTGCTTGCCGCCAGCATCTTTCACTACGGTGAATACACCGTCGCACAGGCCAAGGCGCGCATGCACGAACGCGGCATTCCGGTGAGGCTATGAAGCCGACAATCAACAGATGAACTGGTTAGATCAAATCAAGTGGGATGCGCAGGGCCTGGTGCCTGTTATTGCGCAGGAGCAGGGCAGCAATGACGTTTTGATGTTTGCCTGGATGAACCGCGAGGCGCTGCAAAAGACTTCTGAGCTGGGGCGTGCGGTGTATTTCAGCCGATCACGCAACAAGCTGTGGTTCAAAGGCGAAGAGTCGGGTCATGTGCAAACAGTGCACGAAATCCGGGTTGACTGCGATAGCGATGTGGTGCTTCTCAAGGTGACGCAGTTGGGCCATGCGCCTGGCATTGCCTGTCACACAGGGCGCCACAGCTGTTTTTTCAGCCTGCTCAAGGATGGTGCCTGGCAAAGTGTCGAGCCGGTCTTGAAAGATCCTGAATCCATCTACAAATAACACCATGTCTGAAAACATCACCTCCCAGGACGCGCTGGCCCGGTTAGCCGCGGTAATCGAGAGCCGCAAGGCTTCGAATGGTGGCGATCCCCAAGCCAGCTATGTAGCGCGCCTGTTGCACAAGGGTCCGGACGCGTTTCTGAAAAAAATCGGCGAAGAGGCCACGGAAGTGGTGATGGCCGCCAAGGACGCAGACCATGGCGGTGATGCCACCAAGATCGTCTATGAAGTGGCTGATCTCTGGTTTCACAGCATGATTGCCCTAGCGTATTACGGCCTGACCCCTGCCGACGTGATCGCCGAGCTACAACGCCGCGAGGGCACCAGCGGCATTGAAGAAAAAGCCTTGCGCAAGGTTCTGGCGCGCGAAGCCGAGGCCCCCTGACTATGTCTGACGATTTACTTTCTCCCCAGAGTTCGGACCAGGCGCATCTGCAAAAGATGCAGTCGCTCAACACCACTGGCACCATCAGCTACATCCTGCATCTGATTGTGGCTGTGGGTGCGGTCGTTCCCGGTGGACAATTTGGGCCGGTGCTGCTGATCGCAGCCCTGGTGCTCGATATGGTCAAGCGCGGTGATGCAGAAGGCACCTGGCACGCGTCCCACTTTCGCTGGCGCATTCGCACCGTGGTCATCGCCGGAGCGCTGTATTTGCTGACTGCACCCCTGTGGCTGCTGTTTTTCATCCCCGGCTGGATCGCCTGGACCGTGGTTTCCGTCTGGTTTTTGTATCGAATCGTTACAGGATTCCTGGCCATGAACAAAGGCCGGGCCATGGAGATACCTGCATGAGCATGCCGCACGACCCCAATTGCCTGTTTTGCAAGATTGCTGGCAAAAAAATTCCGTCCAAGGTGGTTTTTGAGGACGAAGAGTTTTTTGCCTTTCACGACATTGCTCCCTGGGCGCCAGTTCATTTCTTGATCATTCCCAAGGCGCATATCGTGTCTATGGCCCATATTGGCCCTGAACACGAGGGCCTGATGGGCCGCTTGATGGCTCTGGTCCCCAAACTGGCAGCGCAGGAAGGCTGCAACCCCTATCCGGAGGGTGGTTTTCGCCTGGTGACCAACACCGGCAAAGAGGGCGGTCAAGAGGTTCACCACATGCATTTTCATGTCATGGGCGGCACTCGCCCGTGGTTGCGTGGTTGAATGACTAGAATCCACCCCATTCCTTAGGAGTAATTCATGGGTTCATTTTCAATTTGGCATTGGCTGATCGTTCTTCTGATCGTTGTCATGGTGTTCGGCACCAAGAAGCTCAAAAACATGGGGGCTGATCTCGGTGGAGCAGTCAAAGGCTTCAAAGACGGCATGAAAGACGGTTCAACTTCGACGGAAGAAAAACCAGCTGCACCTGCTGCACAGGTTGCCAATGCAACAGCGGCTGATAAAACCACGATCGACGTGGAAGCCAAGCAAAAGTCCTGACTGAGTGATTGATCTCGGCATATCCAAAATAGCGCTGATCGGCGTGGTGGCGCTGGTCGTCATCGGGCCGGAGAAGTTGCCACGCGTGGCACGCACCGTTGGCGCCCTCCTTGGCAAGGCACAGCGTTACGTGGCCGACGTGAAGGCGGAGGTCAGCCGGTCCATGGAGCTTGATGAGCTCAAGAAAATGCGTGAGAGCGTCGAAGGCGCGGCCCGTGATGTCGAGAGTTCCATTCAGACGCAGGCCAGCGATTTTGAAAAAACCTGGTCCGAGGTCACTGAAACTGCCGCGATACCGGCTGAGCCGGACTTTCCGAGCTACAAGCACCCCCATAAAAACTGGCGCCTCAAGCAAGGTGCCATGCCCAGTTGGTACAAGGCGCGCAATGGCGTGCGTACCAAGGCCTTGTCCGGAGCCGCCCGCGTAGCGCGGTTTCGGCCGAAGCGGCTGGCTTAGTGCAACTACCCTGAGCATTCATGGCATCTGACAACACGCCGCCAGACGAACTCGCTGGCACCGAACAGCCCTTCGTGCAGCATCTGGTCGAATTGCGCGACCGCCTGATCAAGGCGGCTATCGCCATTGGCATAGCGGGTGGCATTCTGGCTTTGTTTCCTGGTCCAGGGGCGCTCTATGACATTCTGGCCGAACCTTTGGTTGCTTCTTTGCCGGTGGGCGCCACCCTGATTGCTACCTCGGTGATTTCACCATTTCTGGTGCCCCTGAAGATTTTGCTGATGACGGCCTTCCTGATAGCCCTGCCGGTGATTCTCTGGCAGGTATGGGCATTTGTTGCCCCGGGCTTGTACTCGCATGAGAAAAAGTTGGTGTTACCACTGGTCGTGTCGAGCACCTTGCTCTTTTTTATTGGTGTGGCTTTTTGTTACTTCTTCGTTTTTGGCCAGGTGTTCAAGTTCATTCAGAGCTTTGCGCCCAAAAGCATTACAGCGGCACCTGATATCGAGGCCTATCTGGACTTCGTCATGTCCATGTTTCTGGCCTTTGGGGTGGCCTTTGAGGTGCCGATTGTGGTGATCGTTCTGGCCCGCATGGGCATTGTCAGCATCGAAAAACTCAAGGCATTTCGTAGCTACTTCATTGTGCTGGCTTTCGTAGTCGCTGCCGTAGTAACTCCACCCGACGTCGTTTCCCAACTGGCCTTGGCCATTCCCATGTGCCTGCTCTACGAAATCGGCATTTGGGCTGCACAGATATTCATCAAGCACACCCAGGCTCCCCCAGAGGAAGCCCCTGCAGCAGAAAAATAGTTGCAAAAATTGGCTCTAGCGCCCGTAGCTACTGCGTAAGCTGCTTCCAAAAGGATAGCTAGTTTATTGTGGTCCCGGCCTGGGTTTGGGGCGCAATCCGGGGCTAACTTCCAGATCCACAGTCTGATTCTTGCGGCTGACGGCAAACCGTACCGGCACGCCAGGCTTGAGACCAGAAACAACGGCCAGCAGTTGCGTCACGTCTCTTACGGGTTTGTCGGCGATGGCCACAATCACGTCGCCCGGGCGAATGCCTGCCTTGGCTGCGGGCCCGTTTTGCAACACACCGGTAATGATGACGCCTTCTTTGACTTTTACATCGAAGGTCTCGGCCAGTTCGGGGGACAGATCATTGGGCTCCACGCCTATCCAGCCCCGTGTTACCTGACCGTCTTTCACCAGCCCCTCCAGCACCTGTTTTGCGGTGGTGACAGGAATTGCAAACCCGATGCCCATGCTCCCGCCAGAGCGGGAATAAATGGCGGTGTTGATACCCAGCAGGTTGCCGTTGATGTCTACCAGAGCGCCGCCGGAATTGCCGGGATTGATCGCCGCATCGGTCTGAATAAAGTTTTCAAAGGTGTTGATGCCCAGTTGATTGCGTCCCAGCGCGCTCACAATGCCGCTGGTTACCGTCTGTCCGACCCCAAAGGGGTTTCCGATCGCTAGCACCTGGTCTCCCACCTGCAGGTTGTCGGAGTTGCCCAGCACCATGATGGGCAGTTTGTCGAGCTCGACTTTGAGTACAGCCAGGTCACTGTCGGGGTCAGTTCCGATGACCTTGGCTGGCGCACGGCGGCTGTCGTTCAGAAAGACTTCAATCTCATCTGCGCCTTCCACCACATGGTTATTGGTCAGGATGTAGCCACTGGGGCTGACGATCACGCCGCTTCCCAGGCCGCCTTGCGCTTCGTTGCCCTGGTCACCGTAGAAAAAGCGAAACCACGGGTCGTTGGCATTGGGGTGCCTGCGCGCTGCCTTGCTGGTATTGATGCTGACCACCGCCGCAGAGGCCTTTTGTGCGGCCAGCCGGAAACTACCCGCGGGCACCTCTCCAGGGACGCCCGAGGGTGCTTCCAGCAGTGCTACCACACCGGCAGATCGACCGGGACGGTCCAGCCATTGGGGTTTCAGTGTTGCCACCACAAAATAGGCTGCCAGCAGCACCGTGGCGATTTGGGAGAAGAGCAGCCAAAGACGTTTCATAGATGCAAATTGTAGGCTGCGCATGCTGATTCAAGCGCTACATTGCAGGCTGACCATGCATCGCTCAGACCAAGTCATCCACATTCACCCACTCGCCCCCCCCAAACCACTGGAAGGTGATAGGTGCAATGGTTGTGGCGTGTGTTGTCTGTCTGCGCCCTGTCCGCTAGGAATGGCGCTGTCAGGAAGGCGCACTGGCGCCTGCAAGGCTCTACGCTGGAACGATGCCGCTGCGCTTTACAGGTGCGGTGCGCTGACCGATCCAGACGCAGTGAGCCGAGCGGCGCTCCCTAAAGGACTGCACTTGTTTGCTCCTGCCTTGGCGTGGCTGCTCGGCCATCTGGCCCAGCGCTGGATAGCCGCTGGGGTAGGCTGTGACAGCAGTTTGCAGGCATCGCCCGGCCTCGACGACAATGCAAAGCATGACCGATAGACATGAACTGCTGGCAAGTTTGGACGCGCTTTTGCAACCCGAGCGTTTCAAGGACTATTGCCACAATGGCTTGCAAGTCGAGGGCCGGTTGCCGCTGCGCTAACTGGTATCGGGCGTGACTTCAAGTCTGGCGTTGATCGAGGCGGCGATTGATGCGAATGCCGATGCCATTCTGGTGCACCATGGTCTTTTCTGGCGGGGCTTTGATGGGCGCATTGGCGGCTGGATGCGTCAGCGACTGGGTTTGCTGCTGCAGCACAACATCAATCTTTTTGCCTACCACCTTCCACTGGATGCCCATCCACAGTGGGGCAATAATGCCCAATTGGGACAGCGCCTGGGGCTGGTCGCCTTGGAGGGGCTGGCGGGACGTTTCGGTGAGCAATCGCTGGGTTGTCTGGGTGA
>CAJBMJ010000030.1 GCA_903954045.1 uncultured beta proteobacterium
ATGGCCTGGTAGACCAGTTTGGCTATGTCGACTGAACCCTGCAGGCCTTTTTCTACCCCGCGCTGGGGGTCTGCCACGACTTCGAGTGAGCGCACCGCGCCCTCCCCCGCTATGCCCAGTGCCTTGACGGCAATGCCTGTCAGGGGTTTGAGCAATGCCTCCAATAACCAGTCTTCCACGCCCTCCAATCCATCATGGTGAGGCGGGCGCTGGGGAGGAGCAGGCGGTGGTGCACCGCCGTCCACCAATGAGTGCGTTACCGAAATGAGCGCGATGCCATCGGCAATGCAGTGGTGGATGCGCACCATGAGCGCGGAGCCACCTTTGTAGTTCTCCACCAGGTGAAATTGCCACAAAGGGCGGCGGCGATTAAGCGGTTCCATGCACAGCTGCGCCAGGCGGTTCTGTAAAGCGTCTTGTGCCTGGGCATTTTTGGTCTTAGGGAGCTTTTCAATGACCAGATGGTTGGCAATATCAAAATGTGTGTCCTGCACCCAAGTGGCCCCCGCCGAATCCTCTACTGCGCACTGGGTGAAACGGGGGTACTTCAAGAGGCGTTCTTCCAGTCGTTCGACCAGATCAGCGTAGGCAATACCAGGCTTGATCACCCATACGCCCACAATCATCATGAGGTTGCTGGGGGAATCCATGCGCAGCCAGGCAGTGTCGACTTTGCTCATGCGTTCGCCATGCAGCCCCAAGGTACCCACCACGGCGTCGGTCACGTTTTTTTGCACCGATTTGGCAGCTTTGCGCGCGGTGCGGGTGACGTTCTTGGCGTTAACACGGGTAACCATTGGTTCTCCTGGAGGGTAAGCCCCCTATTTTGAGGGCAATTCCGACCTTAAGATACGGGGCATTTTCATTAACTTCGCGGAGATAACCATGGCCACCCTGAAAGCCCAATTTGAAGCAGCTGTTGCTGAATCCAAGTCGCTGAGCGAACGGCCAGACAACAGTACCTTGCTCAAGATTTATGCGCTGTACAAGCAAGCTACCGCGGGCGACAACACTGAGAAGAAGCCAGGCTTTGTGGATATGGTGGGACGTGCCAAATGGGACGCCTGGAATGGTTTCAAGGGAACATCGGGCGATGACGCCATGAAGCAGTACGTTGCCCTGATCAAATCACTGAGCTGATTTTTTCTTTGCTGCTGGCTTTTTGGTAGTCGCCTTGGGGGCCAGCAGCGTATCGAGGTTTTTGACAATCTCGCTTTCAATACGGTCTTTGAAGGCACCCAGCAAAAATCCCAGTTTGGCGTCTAGTTCAAACCGGTCTTTGGTGACATGCAGCGTGCCGTTGACTCCTGAGCGCACAAAGCTGACGGTATCGCTGGTTTTGCCCTCGTCGTAGTTGCATTGCATATCAAATTCGCTCTCTACCTGCTCGGCCCAGGAGAAGGCGATTTTTCGCGCACCTGCTAGTCCCAAAGCGTGTTCACGCACAATGTGAAGATTCGCCACCTTGATTACTCCTAAAAGCTTACATGTACAAATTTAAATCCCGCGCGGCTGCAGACTTGGTCATGCTGGAGCCCAACGGGCAACAGATTCTGACCCTCATTGACAAATACCACGATTCTGACGACTCGAAAGGGATTTTGCTACCAGAGCATATGCCAGCGGCCGAAAAGGCCCTAGAGGCGGCGGTAGAACAGGATGAGGCCCACTGGGAGCGTCTGTGCCAGGAGGCAAAGGCAGAAGGCAAGGCTCCACCCCGTAGGGAAGGGGTGAGTCTGCGACAGCGCTCGGTGCCATTTATTGAGATGCTCAAGCGCTGCCACAAGGCGGACAAAGAAATAGTCTGGGGCGTTTAAACCCAAGGCTCCCAAATCTCACTTAGTCTGCGTAGACACCAGCAGCTTTAATCACAGGGCCCCACTTGGCGATTTCTGCAGCCACAAATTTCTTGTGCTCTGCAGGCTCAATGCGCTTGTCGTTTGCCACCACAGCGCCCAGGGCTTCTTGCTTCTTGATGAAGTCTGGGTCTTTCAGGGCCACTTTGAGGGCCGCGTTGATTTTGGCGGTCACATCTGCAGGTGTACCTTTGGGCGCGTACAAACCATGCCAAATGGAGACTTCAAAGTCTTTCAAACCCGAGGCCTGCAGTGTTGGGAGATCTTTCAAAGCAGGAGTAGTAAGCGGCTTGGCGCTGGTTACCGCATAGGCGATGACTTTTTTACCTTCGATCTGCTGGGAGGTATTGGTCGTTTGGTCGCACATCAGATCGATCTGGCCGCCCATCAGATCGGTCATGGCGGGTGCGGTTCCTTTGTAGGGCACTGTGGTCATGTCGGTCTGCAGCGCACTTTGGAACATCAGCCCACAAAGGTGGGAGGCGGCTCCCAGGCCTGCGTTACCCAAATTGATCTTGCCCTTGTTCTGGCCAATCCATGTCACCAATTCTTTGTAATTTTTGGCGGGCAAGGTGGGGCGGCCAATGAGGGTCATGGGTACGTCATTGACCAGACCCAGGTACTCAAAGTCGCTCTCCACCTTAAACGGCAAAGTGCGGTACAGCGCTGGCATGGTTGACATGCCGATGTGGTTGAGCAGCAGGGTGTAACCGTCTGGTGCCGCTTTGGCAACCTTGTTGGTTCCAATAGAGCTGCCTGCGCCCGCAACGTTGTCGATGATCACGCTCACACCACCCAGTGGCTTGCGGATGGCCTCTGCCAGGTCGCGGGCTACGCGGTCGGTGGGGCCACCAGCGGCAAACGGAACAACGATAGAGATAGGCTTGCTGGGGAAGCTTTGCGCGTGGGCAAAAGCAGCAGACACAGCGGCGACGAGAACAAGCAGTTTCTTCATGAGTGAGACTCCAACAGGTTAAGCGCCACAGTCTATCGATTTAAAGGCCTTGTTACCCCCCGGAAAACACCTAGTTAAACCCCACTCCGATTGGGGAACCGCGTTTATTTGTAGCTTCTTGCGTCTTCAATAACCTTGCCGTCGTTGGGCAGGCTTCCGGGCTGGACCATGGCTACATCTCCACGCAACTTGGTGACGTCCCGAATAGCCTCGCTGATACGCGCAGCCAGGCCCTCTGCCGGGGTACTGGCCTCGACCTGCAGGGTCATGACGTCGTTGGCCATTTCCCCGGTGACCACCAGGCGGGCACGGGCGACTTCAGGGAAGCGTTTGACAATGGCGTCGACCTGCTTGGCGTGTACAAACATGCCGCGAATTTTGGTGGTCTGGTCTGCTCTGCCCATCCAGCCTTTGATGCGGGCATTAGTGCGCCCAGTAGGGCATTGGCCGGGCAATACCGCTGAGAGGTCGCCAGTACCGAAGCGAATCAGCGGATAGTCGGGATTGAGAGATGTGACGACCAGCTCGCCCACTTCGCCCTCGGCTACCGGATCACCGGTTCCCGGACGCACTATTTCTACGATCACGCCCTCATCCAGCACCAGGCCTTCGCGGGACTCGGTCTCATAGGCGATCAGGCCCAGATCCGCCGTCGCGTAGCACTGGTAGCCCGCAATGCCGCGCTCCAAAAACCAGTCGCGCAGGCTGGGGGGATAGGCCTCACCGCCAAACATGGCCTTTTTCACGGTGGGCAACGCGACGCCCATCTCGGCCGCTTTCTCAACAATGATCTTCAGGAAGCTGGGAGTACCGATGTAGCCAGCAGGCTGCAACTCGCGCATGGCCTGCACTTGCTGTTCAGTTTGGCCGGTGCCTCCGGGGAACACAGTGCAACCCAAAGCATGGGCACCGGTTTCCATCATGGAGCCTGCGGGTACGAAGTGGTAACTAAAACAGTTGTGAATCAGTTCACCGGGGCGAAAACCGGATGCATAAATGGCGCGGGCCATGCGCCAATAGTCCTTGGTAGTGCCTTCTGGCTCGTAAATCGGGCCAGGACTTGCGAACACACGCGGCATGGCAGAACCAAAGCCAATAGAACTGAAGCCTCCAAACACGTTGCCACCCTCTGCCCGGGCAGCTTGCTGCATTTCCTGCAACTCGGTTTTGCGGACCACCGGAAGTTGAGCCAGCGCAGCACGGGATTTAATCTGCACCGGGTCCACACCCTCCAGCAGTCGGGCGAATGCTGCAGATTTTTGTTTGGCATGGGCCACCTGAATCGGCAGTGCCGAGAGATGGTCGGCTTCGCGCGCCTCGCTGGAGCGGACTTCCAGCATGTCAAAGTAACGGTTTTGGTCGTTCATTCTGGCTTCTTTAAGGCCTTAGCCCCCGTAAATGCTGCGCAAACAGCTATGAATTTAGTAGCAACCCAGAGCCTCAAGCCAGCCAACGCTTACGGCGTTTGTAGCTCTTGACGTCCTTAAAGCTCTTGCGTTCGCCACCACCCACACCCAGGTAAAACTCTTTGACGTCTTCGTTGGAGCGCAAGTCCGCAGCCGCACCGTCCATCACCACCCTGCCAGACTCCATGATGTAGCCGTAGTCTGAGTACTTCAAGGCCATATTGGTGTTTTGTTCAGCCAGCAAGAAGGTAACTTTTTCTTTCTGGTTGAGGTCTTTTACGATCTCAAACACCTCTTCCACGATTTGTGGCGCCAATCCCATGGAGGGTTCGTCGAGCAACACCATGCTGGGGCTGGCCATGAGCGCACGGCCAATCGCACACATCTGCTGTTCACCACCGGAGGTGTAGGCGGCCTGGCTGGTGCGGCGGGTCTTGAGACGGGGAAAGTAGTTGTACACCTTCTCCAGGTTGGCTTCGATCTCGGCCTTGCTCTTGCGGGTGTAGCCGCCGGTAAGCAGGTTTTCTTCAATGGTAAGGTGGGCAAAACAGTGGCGCCCTTCCATGACCTGCACAACGCCGCGCTTGACCAGGTCAGCAGGAGAGAGGTTTTCAATACGCTCGCCGCGCAATTCGATAGAGCCCTTGGTAACCTCGCCACGCTCGCCAGACAACAAGTTACTCACCGCGCGCAACGTGGTGGTTTTGCCTGCTCCATTGCCACCCAAAATGGCAACGATACCGCCTTCAGGAACCTGCAGGGACACGCCCTTGAGCACCAGAATGACGTGGTTGTAAATGACTTCAATGCCATTGACGTTGAGAACAATGTTTTTGGGTTCCATAACTCAGCCTTGTTAACCAGATGAAAGCGCTGACACGCAAGGCTTTCATCTGGCAGCTCCGAAGAGCCGTCGAGGGACAACTTTTTTCACCCAATTCAAGCGAGCGAAACAAAGCGCCCTTCCAGAAACACCGCGGGACCGGCTTCGCCGGACCGCTGGTGTTACCCCCTCCTGCAAGGGGGGAACAGACTACACGCAGTGCGTCTGGACGGGGGTGTACTAACTCTGGCAATCCGCGGGAGTGCGGCGGCTTAGTTTTTTCTCACCGGCGTATTTGTCAGCAGAGGCCTTGACCAAAGGACGAATGATTTGGTCATCGGCCTGCAGCCAATCGGATGACCAGGTGAACTTCTTGCCATCCCAGGTGTGAACGCGAGTGAAGGACGAACCCATGTGGTCCGCGCAGCTGGTGGAAACTGGGCGCATCACATCCTTGAAGCCCAATGCATCAAGCTTGGCTTGCGTCAAGTTCAAGTTCTCATAGCCCCAACGAGCCTGTTCACCCGACATCACTTTGCCCTTACCGAAGCGCTCTTGCGCCGCGCGCACACCTTCAACGGCCAACATGGCGCCGACTGCGCCGCGCATATAGAGCACATCACCCACTTCATCCTTGGGGCCAGTACCCTGCCCCTTAGCATGCACTTTCTCCAAAATCTCCTTGACCACGGGGGAGGCTTTTTCTGCACCGTGTTGCATCATCACTGCGCTATAGCCTTTGGCGTTTTCGCCAATGTCTTTGAGATCAGGCTCGGCACCGGACCACCAGGTACCGAACATTTTCTCGCGGGGGTAGCCGGTGGCAACTGCTTCCTTGATTGCAGTGGGAGTCATCACACCCCAGGTTTGCATCACGACAAAGTCAGGCTTTTGTTGGCGAACCTGCAACCAGATGGCCTTTTGCTCTACGCCAGGTGCTGGTACGGGAAGCAGTTGCAGAGTAAAGCCGTGGGCGGCTGAGCGCTCTTGCATGATGGGCAGCAGTTCTTTGCCGAACGCGCTGTCGTGGTACACCACACCAATTTTCTTGCCCTTGAGCTTGTCCCAGCCGCCTTCTTTCTTGGCAATGTGCTGTAACACGGTATCACCAGCAACCCAGTAGTGACCAATCAGGGGGAAGTTCCACTTGAAGACACCACCATCGGCAGAGTCGCTGCGGCCGTAACCCGATGTGATCATCGGAATCTTGTCTGCAGGGATTTTTTCTGTCAGAGCGAAAGTGATACCGGTAGACAAGGGTTGGAACACTGTGGCGCCCCCATGCTTGCCTTTGAGACGCTCATAGCACTCGACGCCACGGTCTGTGGCATAGGCGGTTTCACATTCTTCCACCAGGGTTTTGACCCCGTTGATGCCACCGCGCACATTGACCAGTTTCATATAGTCGTTGTGGCCATTGGCCCAGGGTGTGGCATTGGGTGCTACCGGACCTGTTCGACCCGACAGCACCGGGAAAAACTGCTCTTTGGCTTGTGCGAAGGCACTTCCCGTTGCGAGAACGGTTGCACCTGCGACCACCAGATTTGCTGCGATTACGATTTTGCGAAGCTTCATTTGTCTCTCCTGTTAATGAATGATGAAACACCTGGGAACACTAAAAACTCAAAAAATCAGACTAATGCGGAAAAGGCCAGATACGCATCTTCTGTTTGCCAATGGCCCACAACTTGGCCAGACCGTGTGGCTCAACAATCAGGAACCAGACGATCAAGCCACCAAAGACCATTAGCTCGGCATGTGCCACCCCGGCAGTGGAAATTTCTATGCCAAACACGGCAGCCAGTGTGGGCAAGAAGAGGTTGAGTGCAATGGGGAGTACCACGATGAATGCTGCCCCAAAGAAACTGCCCATGATGGAGCCCATGCCTCCAATGATCACCATAAACAGCAAACGAAACGATAAGTCAACGTTGAACGCGGCAGTTTCCCAGGAGCCCAGGTAGACAAACCCCCACAAGGCTCCGGCAACACCAACGATAAATGAGCTGACTGCAAACGCGCTTAGCTTGGCAAACATGGGGCGAATTCCAATGACCGCCGCCGCCACATCCATATCGCGAATAGCCATCCACTCTCGCCCCACGGCACCGCGCACCAAATTCTTCGCCATCAATGCAATGACCACCAACACCGACAGACAAAACAAGTACTTGGAAATAGGGGTTTCAATAGGTAATCCGAATACTTGGAGATTGGACACGGCCACCGATCCAGAGGTCGAATTATTCGTAAACCAGGAGATACGCAAAAACATCCAGTCGGCAAAGAATTGCGCCGCCAAGGTTGCCACTGCCAGGTACAGCCCCTTCACCCGCAAACTGGGCAAGCCAAACAGAATCCCGAACAAAGTGGCAAACAGCCCGCCCATCAACAGCGAACCCAGCAAGGGCATGCCATCCACACGCACCTGAAAGTTATACGCTGCATAGGCGCCGACCGCCATAAACGCACCCGAGCCCAATGAAATCTGCCCGCAGTAACCCACCAAAATATTCACCCCGATGGCAGCCAGCGACAGGATGACGAAAGGAATCAAAATAGCCCGGAACATGTAATCGCTGACCAGACTTGGCACCACGACAAACGCTACTACCAGCAGCACAAGCATGGCAACCCGATCCTGCGCAATCGGAAGGATTTGCTGATCCGCGCGATAGGAGGTTTTGAATTGGCCGTTTTCTCTGTAAAACATATATTTCTCTCAAACGCGGTCGATGATCTTCTCGCCGAACAATCCTTGCGGTCTGATCAACAAAAAGCCCAGAGCCAATACATAAGCAAACCAGATTTCGATGCCACCACCGACAAAGGGACCCAGGTACACCTCGGATAACTTCTCACCCACTCCAATGATCAACCCGCCCACAATCGCGCCAGGTACAGAGGTCAGGCCTCCCAAAATCACGACCGGAAGCGCACGCAGGGCCACGGTCGTCAGGGAGAACTGCACACCGAGTTTGCTGCCCCAGATCATGCCCGCCACCAGCGCTACCACGCCAGCAACGCACCAGACAATCACCCAGATGCGGTTGAGCGGAATGCCGATGCTCTGCGCCGCCTGGTGGTCATCGGCCACCGCACGCAAGGCCCGGCCAGTTGCAGTCTTCTGGAAAAACACACTCAAAAGCGTTACCAGCGCGGCGGCCATCAGGGCGGCGTAAAAATCCTCCTGATTGATCAGAAGGCCACCTTCAAACATGCTCTCCAGAATCATGACTGGTTCTTTGGGCATGCCGATGTCGATTTTGTAGGCGCTGCTTCCAAAAATGGATTGGCCAAGTCCCTCCATAAAGTAAGCGATACCCAGGGTGGCCATCAGCAAGGTAGCCCCTTCCTGGTTTACCAAATGCCGCAGTACTAGGCGCTCAATGACCCAGGCCACAATAAACATCACCATGCCGGCCAAAATGAAGGCCAGCACATTGGCTATCACCGGGTCAGTCATGCCGGTGTAGAGGGGAATCCACTCTGCAAATCGGGCCATGGCCAGTGCGGCGAAAAGTACCATCGCACCTTGTGCAAAGTTAAAAACACCGGAGGCTTTGAAGATCAGCACAAAACCCAGCGCCACCAGCGAATACAGCATGCCTGCCATCAGGCCGCCAAACAAAGTTTCAAGAAAAAAAGCCATATATGCCCTCAATCAGTTGAGGACAGAGCAAATTTGCTGCGCAAATCTTGGTCTGTCCCACAAATACATTAGTTTCTTAGTGACTCGTGCCAAGGTAGGCACTGATCACATCTTCGTTGTTGCGCACTTCGTCGGGGGTGCCATCGCCAATCTTTTTGCCGTAGTCCAGCACCACCACGCGGTCGGAAATGTCCATCACCACGCCCATGTCGTGCTCGATGAGCACCACCGTGGTTCCAAACTCATCGTTCACGTCGAGCACAAAGCGGCACATGTCCTGCTTTTCTTCCACGTTCATGCCAGCCATCGGCTCGTCAAGCAGCAGCACTTGGGGCTCCATCGCCAGAGCGCGACCCAGGTCAACCCGCTTTTGCAAACCATAAGGCAGTTGGCCTACGGGCGTTTTGCGATAGGCCTGGATTTCAAGAAAGTCGATGATGCGTTCTACCGCCTCGCGGTGCATGATCTCCTCGCGCTCGGCGGGTCCAATTCGCAATGCCTGCAGCAGAATGTTGCTTTTGATCTTGAGGTTGCGCCCGGACATGATGTTGTCGAGCACGCTCATGCCCTTGAACAAGGCCAGATTCTGGAAGGTGCGGCCGATACCCATAGTGGCGACCTGGTGGCTGTCCATGTGGTCAAAGGTCTGCCCACGGAAGGTGATGGAACCCTCTGACGGCGTGTACACACCATTGATGCAGTTGAGCATGGAACTCTTTCCGGCACCGTTGGGGCCAATGATGGCGCGAACTTCGTGTTCCTTGACGTTAAAGGAGATATCCGTCAGAGCCTTGACCCCGCCGAATCTTAGGGAAATGTTCTTGACGTCCAGAATGACGTCACCGATTTTCTTTTTGGTCATGATGCTTGCGTCAATTCTTAGGCCGCGGCCTTCACGGGGACAAAAGTTTTAGCGTTCTCGAGCCGCAAGGTGGCGCTCACACTACCGGTGCGCCCGTCTTCGAACTTGACAACGGTTTCGATGTATTGGCTGGTTTTGTCGCTGTAGAGCGCATCCACCAGGGGCTGGTATTTCTCGGCAATGAAGCCGCGACGAACCTTGTTGGTGCGGGTGAGTTCGCCGTCATCGGCGTCGAGTTCCTTGTGCAGCACCAGGAAGCGGCTTACCTGGCTTCCGGCGAGCAAGGCATCTTCTGCCAGATCGGCGTTGACTTTTTCCACGCACTCCTTGATGAGCTCATACACCTGGGGCTTTTGCGCCAGATCGGTGTAACCGGCATAAGGCAGGTTGCGGCGTTCAGCCCAGTTACCTACGGCGTCGAAATCGATGTTGATCATCACGCACACCTGGTCGCGGCCGTCGCCATAGGCAACCACTTCCTTGATGTGCTGGAAGAACTTGAGTTTGTTTTCCACGTACTTGGGCGCAAACATGGCGCCGTCATTGGCACCCCCTTTGATGCGGCCCACGTCTTTGACGCGGTCAATAATCTTCAAATGGCCATGCGCATCCAGAAAGCCAGCATCGCTGGTGTGGTACCAGCCGTCAGCGGTAAGCACTTCGGCGGTAGCTGCGGGGTTCTTGTAATACTCCTTGAGCAAACCGGGGGACTTGACCAGAATTTCGCCGTTGTCTGCCACCTTGATTTCCACGCCCGCACAGGGAACACCCACGGTGTCAGCACGGGCCTCATGGTCTGGCTGCAGGCACACAAACACTGCCGTTTCGGTAGATCCGTACAACTGCTTGATGTTGATGCCAATGGAGCGATAGAAGGTAAACAGGTCGGGGCCAATGGCCTCACCTGCCGTGTAGGCAACCCGCACCCGGCTAAAGCCCAGGTTGTTGCGCAAAGGGCCGTACACCATCAGGTTGCCCAATGAATACAGCAGGCGATCGGTAAACGACACTTCCTTGCCATCCATCAAAGCGGGGCCACAACGCTTGGCCACCGACATGAAAGCGTGGAACATCTTGCGCTTGATGGCACCGGCGTCTTCCATGCGGATCATCACACTGGTGAGCAAACCTTCAAACACCCGGGGCGGGGCAAAGTAGTAGGTAGGGCCAATTTCTTTCAGGTCGATAGTGGCTGTGCCGGCCGACTCAGGGCAGTTGACGACATATCCGCATGCCAGCCACTGGGCGTAACTGAAAATGTTCTGACCAATCCAGGCCGGAGGCAGGTAAGCCAGCACCTCTTCAGAACTGGTGAGCTTGTCAAACTCTGCGCCAGCACGGGCCCGGTTCAACAGGGAGTCATGGGTGTGCACCACACCCTTGGGGTTGCCCGTCGTACCCGAGGTAAAGAACATGGCCGCCACATCGGTCGGACGAACCTTCTCGACCTCTTCCTTGAAGAAGTCCACATGGATGGCTGCAAATGCCTTGCCTGCAGCCTGCAACTCATCTACCGCAGCCAGGCCGGGTTCATCGTAGTTGCGCAGGCCACGGGGGTCATCAAAGAAGATGTGTTCCAGTTGGGGGCAGCTCTCGCGAATCTCCATCAGCTTGTCAACCTGCTCCTGGTCTTCAGCAAAGGCGAAGCGCACTTCAGCGTTATTGATCGGGAAAATGCACTCTGTCGCGGCCGCATCCTGGTACAGGGGAATCGGAATTCCGCCCAGAGACTGCACTGCCAGCATGGTGGCATACAGGCGGGGACGGTTGGCCCCCACCACAATCATGTGGTCTCCGCTGCGCAAGCCAGCCTGGTGCAGTCCGGCAGCCAATTGCTCAACCATGGCGGCCAGGTCAACCCAGCTCAAGGACTGCCAAATACCGTATTCCTTCTCGCGCATGGCGGCCTCGCCTGGGCGGCTGCTGGCATGTTGCAGTAATAGTTGCGGAAAAGTCGTTTGCATCCCCAATCCTCATCGCTAAATGGCCACACCGGTGTGCAGCGTGGGGCGATTATGAAACTCGCATTTGACGTTGTGTTGTCGTTTGGACGACAATTGAAGCCTTTACTGCTAGGTGTTTTCCCTTCGTTTCATCCAAACTTACAACGCCATTGTGGTCACCATCACTCCTTCTGACAGTGCACTTCACCAGCGGCGCCGGTCGCTGACCCAGGCTGAACTCGATGCCATACCCTGGTATTGCCTGCTCGCCCCGGAGGAACGCCAGCGGGCCGCCGAGGACCTGAAGATTGCAGAGGCCTCGCCGGGTGACTATGTGTGCCGCATGGGCCGACCTGTCACCTACTGGTTTGGCGTAGTAGATGGCTTGTTGAAAATGAGCAGCGACAACGCCCAAGGCCAGACCATGACCTTTACCGGGGTCCCCCCTGGAGGCTGGTTCGGCGAGGGCACAGCGCTCAAACGCGAGGCATACCGGTACAACATTCAGCCGCTGCGCAAAAGCATGGTGGCTGGCTTGCATGTGGATACTTTCCACTGGCTGCTGGACCACTCGATCGCGTTCAACCGTTTCATCATGAACCAACTCAATGAACGGCTGGGTCAGTTCATTGCGGCGCGCGAAATTGACCGCATGACCAACCCCGACATTCGCGTAGCGCGCAGCCTGGCTTCGCTTTTCAACCCGGTGCTCTACCCGGGTTTGGGGCAGGTTTTACGCATCACCCAGCAGGAACTAGCCTACCTGGTGGGTCTGTCACGCCAGCGGGTCAATGAGGCGCTGACCCTGCTGGCGGAGCAAAATGTGATTCGGGTGGAATATGGTGGCTTGCGGGTGCTGGACCTGAACGCGCTAAGAACGCAGATTTTCACCAAGAGTTAAATGATATTTTTTGGAGACTTTATGAAGTCATTCGGGATAGGCTTGCTTTTGGCTCTTTCTGCCGGACTGGCCGCAGGTGACTCCGCTGCGGTCCGCTCCACCGGGCAAAACCTGTACTTGCCGATTTACTCCCACATTTGGCATGGCGAGATGAACAAGAGTGGACAACCGACCAAAACCCTGGTCTCGGTTTCCATCAGTATTAGAAACACTGACGCAACCCGGCCCATTCGCATCACCTCTGCGGTGTACTACGACACGGACGGAAAGAAGTTGCGTGAGTACGTCGCCATTCCGAAAAACATCGCCCCCATGGGAACCTACGAGTTGTTTGTGCCCCGAAGCGACGACTCGGGTGGATCTGGCGCCAATTTTGTGATCAGCTGGAAATCAGACCAGCCCGCAAGTCCGCCCATCGTCGAGGGGTTCCACGCCAATCTTCCAGTTGGTAGGGCCATTGCATTTACCAGTTCGGCCCGCGTGCTGCCTGCCGATTGAGGCCTACTTTTTGTAGAACTCCCGCAGTGACTCGTAACGCGCCGCACGGGCCGAACGCACGTGGGCGATGGCTTTTTTCATGGGCACGCCTGCCTGCACCAGCGTCTCTGCTGCGATAAGCAAGCCCGCTTCATGGATCTCGGGAATCACTTCGGTAGCACCGGCTGCCTTGAGCCGGGCTACGTCTTTATCGTCGCTGGTTCGCACCACAATCGGCATATCGGGGCGGCTTGCTCGCACCAGCTGAATCACCCGTTCAGCAGAATGCGCATCCGGGTAGCTGACGACCACGGCACGCGCACGCGCCACTCCCGCCGCCTGCAACACCTCTGATCGCGCGGCGTTGCCAAACACCACGTTGAGCCCCAGTGACTTGGCTTGGGCAATCCTCTGTGGATCTGCATCCAGAGCCAAAAACGGGATTTTTTCCATCTCAAGGAATTCTGCTATCCGCTGACCAGTACGCCCGAAGCCACAAATCACCACATGGTTCTTCAGGTCTATGCTGTGAACTGCGACATCCTGGATGATGGTGACGCTGTGGGCCCAGTCTCCCCGGCCGAGGTCAACAGACAGTCTGGCGGCGCGAGAAATCAGGAAGGGAGCAATAAACATGGAGACAAGCATGGCCGACAAAGTAATCTGGAATACGTCCAGAGAAATCAGGCGAAGCTGATAACCCAACTCGATCAATACCAGACCAAACTCGCCCGCCTGTGCCAACTGTGCTGCGGTGCGGATGGATATGACCCAGGGAGTCTTGGCCACTCGCGCAATGATCAGCATGATCGAGGCTTTTCCAACAATGAGTAAAGCCACTGCGAGCAGCAGCAAATGCAAGTGACTCAGCACATAGCGCAGATCAAGCATCATGCCAACCGTGACGAAAAACAAGCCTAGCAACATGTCCCGGAAAGGGCGCACGTCGGCCTCTACCTGGTGCCGGTACATGGTTTCGGCGATCAGCATCCCCCCCACAAATGCGCCCAGCGCCATGGACAAACCGCTCAGCGCCGTGAGGTAGGACAGGCCCAGAACAATCCAGATGGCTGAGAGCAACAGCAACTCGTCCGAACGGTGGCGCGCTACCGAAGCGAATACACGCCCCAAATACCTCTGTCCGAACCAGATCAACACGGTCAGCACCAGCGCTGCCTGGAACAACGCAAGCCCCAAAGACTTCAACAACGCGTCGCCTGGCGCAGCCAGCGCTGGCAACAAAATCAGACAGGGAACTACGGCCAGGTCCTGAAACAGGAGCACGCCCATGGTCTGGCGACCGGAACGGGAATGCAGTTCAAAGCTGTCGGACAACATGCGCGCAACAATGGCCGTAGACGACATGGCCACTGCCAGCCCCACTACTACCCCTGCTTTCCAGCCCTGGCCATAGCCAAACCAGGTCAATAAGCCCGTGGCCAGGGTGGTAAGGGCCATCTGACCCAGACCAAACCCCAGCACCAGTTTGCGCATCGCCAAGAGGCGTTTGAAACTAAACTCCAGGCCAATGGAGAACATGAGAAATACCACGCCGAATTCGGCGATTTCGTCGACGGCCTGGTTTTCCTGAAGGAGTGCAAAGCCATGGGGCCCCAATGCAATGCCGATGGCGAGATAGGCCAGGATGCTGGGCAGCTTGAGATACCGGGCCAATGACACGGCAGCCACAGCGGCCGTTAGCAGAAGAAGAACAGTCAGCAGGTTGTGGTGCACCTGCAAATCATACCCACGCAGACCGCCTGATCGTCAGCGTCATCCCCGCTCAGAACCGGTATCTGTAACCCACGCTGAGAAAGTCTTCCCCATTGGCACCGTAGTTGTTGAGCAAATCGTAAACGGCACACCGGTGGTGTAGTCGGATAAAAAATTCATCCGATTTTTTCTGTGGCTTGGAAAAAGCCAGTTCAATCATCAGGAAATTAAGTATGCGGCTGCCTTTGCCGTCCGTTCCGCGCTCCAGAGAACTGACCTTGCTGGTGTAGGAGAGCCCCAGAGGGCCCAAGCGCAAATCGGTCTGAAGCGTGTCTTTCCAGGGGAAACTGCTCCAGCGCAGCACGGGTGCCACGGCGATTTCTGTCAGCGAATCTGTTCCCCACTGCTGGCCCAGCATGCCGTCGATTTCCAGCGACAAAGGCAGAGTGGCAGACCGCCACAGGGTTTTGCTCGCAGTCAGGGCAAAAATATTTTGATTCAGAAATCCGGCTTTCCCCTGGGTAAACCCTGCGGGCTCCGTATCGTAGAAGCGCCCACCGTAAAACCCGATGCTCCACTGCGGCTCCTGTGCCCTTGCACTGGCAAAGGCTGTCAGACCCATCACGGCGAGCATCCACCCGGCCCCGCGCAGCAGGGCTTTGTTGGTCAAACGTAATTTCATGGAAAACCTCACTCCGCCTTGAATGCAAACGCAAAAAATGCAGCGCCGCCGAGAAAACCGAATGCCACCAGGTAATTCCAGGCCAGCTTTTCCTTCAAAAACAGCACCGCAAGCCCCATAAAGATCGTCAATGTGATCACTTTCTGGAGAATTTTGAGCTGAAAGCCACTAAAAACCCCATATCCCATACGGTTGGCCGGTACCGCAAGACAGTACTCCAGCAACGCAATGCCCCAAGAATGGCTTGTTTGACCCTCAATTTTGACAAAAATTGGCCTCCAGCCCTTATAAAATAAGCACAAGAAGCTCTCAAATTTATAGCAAATGCCCGATTCCAAAACCGCCCCCTCTTTTCGCCGCGCCGCGCCTCCACCTGGAAAAGCACCGGCTAGCCGTGCACCCATCCCTGCGGGGCAGGCCAACACCGCTGCGCATGGTGCCAACGGTACCGTGCGGCTGAACAAACGCATGGCAGAGCTGGGTCTGGCTTCGCGCCGCGAGGCAGACGAGTGGATTTCCAAGGGCTGGGTGAAGGTCAACGGCAAGGTCGCAGAAATGGGCATGCAGGTCGCGCCCGATGTGCGTATCGAAATCGACAAAGCGGCACAGGGGCAACAGGCCAACCAGGTGACCATTTTGCTCAACAAACCGTTGGGTATTGTGAGCGGCCAGGCCGAGGACGGACATGAACCCGCCATCAAACTCATTCAGCCGCAAAACCGCTGGAGCGACGATAACGCCCGCTTCTTTTTCCACGGCAGTCAGCTCAAAAGCCTGGTGCCCGCTGGGCGGCTGGACATCGACTCCACCGGCCTTTTGGTGCTGACGCAAGACGGCCGCGTGGCACGCCAGCTTATTGGCGAGGATTCCGCCATGGAAAAGGAATACCTGGTGCGCGTGGCCTACACCGGGCACATCAATCCGGCCGCAGCCACCAGCCCGTCTGCCACCTATGCAGGCCTCAAAACAGGGGCGGGTCTGCCAATGCAAAAGCCCCAGCAGCTGATTCGCATTGACGATGACGACCCCATCACCAGTGACGTGCAAAGCGTGTTCCCGCCAGACAAACTGCAACTGCTGCGCCACGGATTGCGCCTGGACGACCAGCCTCTCAAACCTGCGAAGGTGGAATGGCAAAACCCCGAGCAGCTGCGTTTTGTACTGATCGAGGGCAAAAAACGCCAGATTCGGCGCATGTGCGAGCTGGTGGGCCTCAAAGTGGTGGGCCTCAAGCGCGTGCGCGTGGGTAAAGTCATGCTGGGCAACCTGCCGGTGGGGCAATGGCGATACCTGCAGCCACACGAAAAGTTTTAAGAACAGAGAATAAGGCCCCGATGTCAAAAACCCTACGCTCCAAGGTTCACGTTCCGACGCTGGCAACCGACCTGCGAGGCGCAGCGCAACTGGCCACCCAGGCCACGCTGGGCATTACCCGCCTGACCGAGGGTGTGCACCAGTCGGTGTGGGGTACGGTAGGTGTTCCTGGAGGCAAGCCGCACAAAGGAACTGCCAGCACGCGGGGCATCACAGGACTGGTGTACTCGGCAGTGCGGGGCGTTACCCAGCTGGTAGGAAAGACCGCTGACACGGTACTGGCCAGGCTCACGCCCCTGCTCGAATCTGCCGACGCCGCCCCAAAGGAGTCTGATCAGCGCGTTGCGGTACTGGCCGCGCTCAATGGTGTGCTGGGCGACCATTTGCATGCCACCCGCAACCCCTTGGCCGCCCGAATGACGCTGCGCTACCGAGGGCACGTGCTGGATTGGAAAGCGCAGCCGTTGCTTCCCGGTGCCACCCAAGATGCGCCCTTGACCGGCAAGGTCCTCGTCATCATTCACGGCTTGTGCATGAACGATCTGCAATGGACCCATACCGATGAAGCAGGCGTCACCCACAACCACGGCGATGCGCTAGCTGCGGCCCAAGGCTACACGCCGGTCTATGTGCGCTACAACACCGGATTGCATACCTCACAGAACGGAGCGGAGTTCTCCAGGCAATTGACCCAATTGGTAAGCCGCTGGCCGGTGCCCATCACCGAAATCAGCGTGCTGGCCCACAGCATGGGTGGTTTGGTCACCCGCAGTGCTGCAGCGCAAGCCGATGCGCCAGCCTGGCTGCCCTTGCTCAAAAACATCGTTTTTCTGGGCACGCCGCACCACGGTGCGCCGCTGGAGCGCGCTGGCAACTGGGTCGACGTCATATTGGGCAGTACACCTTATTCACGCCCTTTTGCCAAATTGGGGCAGCTGCGCAGCGCAGGCATTACCGACCTGCGCTATGGCCATGTACTGGAGTCCGACTGGAAGGGACATGAACGTTTTCGCCGCAAGCCCGACAGCCGCACCCATGTTCCTTTGCCAGAGGGCGTCAACTGCTTTACCGTTGCAGCCACCGTCGCCAAGCCCCGCAGCCTGCTGGCCGAACGGCTGGTGGGCGATGGCTTGGTTCCCTTGCACAGCGCACTGGGCCTTCATGACATTACCAGCCGGAACTTGAACTTCCCCAAGTCCAGACAAGCCGTGGTTTACCGGGTAAACCATATGGATCTGCTGTGGAGCCCTGTGGTGCGAGATCAATTGCTGACCTGGCTCGGCTAAGTCGCTCCTAGCTCGCCCGGAAATCACTCGGACTGCCGTGGCAGTCCGGGTCTTGAAAAAGCCCCCTTCGCCCATAATTGCGGGTTGCCTGCGCTTCCAACCCAGCTTTGGTGCGCAAGTCCATTGCATTTTTTGAAACTAGAAACAACACCCATGAGCAAGCAAACCCTATCCTTTCAGGCCGAAGTCGCCCAACTGTTGCACCTGGTCACCCACTCGCTGTACTCCAACAAAGAGATCTTTCTGCGCGAGCTGATCTCGAACGCGTCAGATGCCTGCGACAAACTGCGCTACGAGGCCATCAACAACTCTGGCCTTTACGAGAACGACTCCGAACTCAAAGTTCGTGTCACTTTGGACAAAGACGCCAAAACGCTCACCATCACCGACAACGGCATTGGCCTGTCCGAGCAGGAAGCCATCGACAACCTGGGCACCATCGCCAAGAGCGGCACCAAAGATTTTGTTTCCAAGCTCACTGGCGACCAAAAGGCCGACTCCAACCTCATCGGCCAGTTTGGCGTGGGTTTTTACTCCGGATTTATCGTGGCCGACAAAATCACAGTGGAATCCCGCCGTGCCGGTCTGCCCGCCAGCGAAGCGGTGCGCTGGATTAGCGACGGCGGCGCCAGCGGTGGTGGCGCGTTTGAGGTGGAAACCATTACCCGCGAAGCGCGTGGAACGAGCGTCATCCTGCACTTGCGTGACGATGCCCAGGACTACACCCAGACCTGGAAAGTCAAGAACATCATCAACAAGTACTCCGACCACATCAGCCTGCCCATCCAAATGGAGAAGGAAGAGTGGAAAGACGGCGAGTTGATTAACCCCAGCGACGAAAAAGGCGGCCGCCAACCCGGCGCCATGGTCAGGACGGGCGAATGGGAAACAGTCAACAAGGCCAACGCCATCTGGGCCCGCGCCAAGAAAGATATCAGCCAGGAGCAGTACGACGACTTCTACAAGCAAATCAGCCACGATTTCGAGGCACCCCTGGCCCACACCCACAACCGGGTGGAAGGCAGCACCGAGTACACCCAACTGCTGTACATCCCCGGCAAAGCGCCCATGGACTTGTACAACCGGGAAAAGTCTGCCGGCATCAAGCTGTATGTGAAGCGCGTGTTCATCATGGACGATGCCGAAGCGCTGCTGCCCACCTACCTGCGCTTTGTGAAGGGCGTCGTTGATTCCAGCGACCTGCCGCTGAATGTGAGTCGCGAATTGCTGCAGGAAAGCCGTGACGTGAAGGCCATCCGCGAAGGTTGCGCCAAGCGCGTACTGGGCATGCTGGAAGACCTGGCCAAGAACGACAAGGCCCCGGAGGCCTCCGCTGACGGCGTTACCGACGTGCTGAGCGCAGAAGAGAAGGAAGAAGCCGCAAAGAACGTTGGCAAGTACACCAAGTTCTACGCAGAATTTGGCGCGGTCCTTAAAGAAGGCTTGGGCGAAGATTTTGCCAACAAGGAGCGCCTCTCCAAACTCCTGCGCTTTGCGTCCAGCACCACTGATTCCGTAAGCGTTTCACTGGCCGACTACAAAGCCCGCATGAAAGAAGGCCAGGAAGCCATCTACTACATTACCGCGGACAACGCGGCTGCAGCGAAGAACAGCCCGCAACTGGAAGTGTTCAAGAAAAAGGGCATCGAAGTGCTCTTGATGACCGACCGTGTGGATGAGTGGGCGCTGAACTACCTGAACGACTTTGACGGCACCCCCATGCAGTCCGTTGCCAAAGGAGCAGTCGATTTGGGCAAATTGCAGGACGAAGACGAGAAGAAAGCGGCAGAAGAGGCCGCAGAGACCTTCAAACCCTTGCTTGCCAAACTCAAGGAAGCACTGAAAGACAAAGCTGAAGACGTGCGCGTGACCACCCGCCTGGTGGACAGCCCTGCCTGCCTCGTAGTGCAAGACCACGGTATGAGTACCCAACTGGCGCGTATGCTCAAGCAAGCGGGGCAGGCCGCTCCTGAAGTGAAACCAGTGCTGGAAGTGAATGCAGAACACGCGCTGGTGAAAAAGCTGGACGGCTCGGTGCACTTCAACGACCTGGCGCACATCCTGTTTGACCAGGCCCTACTGGCCGAAGGCGGTATGCCTGCTGACCCTGCGGCCTATGTGAAGCGGGTGAACGCTTTGCTGGTGTAGTCCTGCTCCACTTGGGCAACCGATCACGTCGGTGCCCCACTTCTGAAAAGCCGCATCCCCACAGACGCGGCTTTTTTGCATTTGATATCGCTACTTTCAGGTTGCGGAGAACCGGCGAACTTCCGTGAGTTCGCCCCACCGGCGTCTCTTATGGCATAAGATGACAAAAACGTTGAACTTAGTTGGAAAAAAATGACTTCAGTGATGGACCCTGGCAACCGCACCGTGATCGGTAGCGTGGTGTTTGTTGACATCGTTGACTACTCAAAACAGTCTGTGACGAAACAGATTGCGATGAAGGACAAGTTCAACAGCTTGCTCTTTGATTCACTCAAAAGCATTCCCCCAGACCAACGCATCATTCTGGACACGGGCGATGGCGCAGCGGTCAGCTTTCTGGGAGACCCGGAAGACGCGCTCTATGTTGCAATGAACTTGCGCAACCGGCTGCGACCCGAATCCACTGCAGGCGAACCGTCGACAGCAGACCAAACCAGCGCGAGCATCGCGGTGCG
>CAJBMJ010000031.1 GCA_903954045.1 uncultured beta proteobacterium
CCAGCTACTCCTTGGGCACAAAGCGGGTGGCGGCTTTTCCTACCGCTGCAGTGGGGCTGTTCGGCTTGGTGTCAGGTTTGCTCTCCCTCTTTTGCCACGCCTTGCTGGAACCAGCCGCCCACCTCAACTTGCAGGATTGGGTGCTATTGGCGGCTATGGGTCTGGGGCCGCTGGGGGCCGCGTTCTATTTGTGGGACAAGGCGCTCAAACTCGGCGATGCGCGCCAAATCGGCATTCTGAGTTACATCACGCCACTGGCATCCACGGTGCTTTTGATGCTGGTGGCCAATCGCCCGTTCACCTGGAGCATCGCGCTGGCAGCAGGCCTGATCGTTACAGCCGCCCTGCTGGGAATGCGAGCCCGCGCCTAGGCAGGACGCAAGACCTTGGCGACGGGGTTGGTGCGCAACCTGAAAGCATCCGGCATGCCGGAACCCAACAAGGGGCGCAGATACATGCGAAACGCATCGGTCACATCGGTGCCGCTGGCAGCAATGAACGCATCGTCCATCACCCGCGTCTTGCCTGCCACGGAATCCAGCGATAACAGTTCGTAATCGACCGAATAGAACCCGGTTCGCTTGATGGCCACCGAACCATCTTGACCGCCCCACATGGCAAATTGAACAGCTTTCTCACCCACCTCACGCGCTTCGCGCTGGTCTACATCGGACACGCAGCCAATGAAAGAACGCTGCAAATAACCCAGGGTATCGCCACGCACCCGCTTGATGCCGAGCTTGCTTTTTATTTCTTCACATAGCAAATCTGCCAACGCACCACTTCCCGACAGTTGCACGTTGCCATGCGCGTCATGCTCGAGGTCTTTGGCCAGCAAGGCGGCAATGGGAGCGCCGGAAGCGTCGTGAATGCCCTCTGACACAGCGATCACACAGCGACCCAGGCGCTCATAAGTGGCTTTGACATCCGCCAGAAATTGCTCCAGTGAAAAAGTGCGCTCGGGCAGATAAATCAGGTGCGGGCCATCGTCGGCAAACTTCTTGCCCAGCGCCGAAGCTGCCGTCAAGAAGCCGGCGTGCCTTCCCATCACCACGGCCACATAGACCCCGGGCAAAGCCGCGTTGTCGAGGTTGGCTCCGGCAAACGCCTGCGCCACAAAGCGTGCGGCGGATGGAAAACCCGGTGTGTGGTCATTGCCCACCAGGTCGTTATCAATGGTTTTGGGAATGTGAATGCAGCGCAGCGGATAACCCGCCTTTTGCGCCTCAGCGCTGACGATGCGCACCGTGTCAGACGAGTCATTGCCGCCAATATAGAAAAAATGACCTATCTCATGGGCTTGCAGCACCTTGAAAATCTCGTGGCAATACTGGGCATCGGGCTTGTCGCGGGTAGAGCCCAGAGCGCTGGAAGGCGTATTGGCCACCATCTCCAGGTTGTGACTGGTTTCCTGGGTCAAATGCACAAAATCTTCATTCACGATGCCCCGCACACCATGACGGGCTCCGTAGACGTGTTCAATCCCGCGAAACCTGCGGGCTTCCAAAGCCACACCCACCAGCGACTGGTTGATTACAGCGGTAGGCCCACCACCTTGGGCGACAAGAATTTTTCCGGATGCCATGAAATTTCCTAAAGCAAATGGGAGTCAGACTGCAGACATTTCGAGCGCAGGGTCTTCAGCGGCACACACCCGCTGTGCCCAGGGCGCGAGTCTGGCCGTATCGGCACGCAAAATCTCCTGCTTGACCGCCAGTATTTGCGCCGGGTGCATCGAAAAACTGCGCAGCCCCATGCCGAGCAGCAAGCGCGTCAGCGTGACATCCCCGGCCATTTCTCCGCATACGCTAACGTCTTTGCCCATCGCTCGGCATTGGGCAATGGTGTCTGCCACCAGCGCCAGCACGGCAGGGTGCAAAGGGTCGTACAGATGCGCCACGGATTCATCGGCACGGTCGATTGCCAGTGTGTACTGAATCAGATCGTTAGTGCCTATGGACAAGAAGTCAAAGTGCTTGAGGAACAGACGCAAGCTGAGTGCTGCGGCAGGAATCTCGATCATGGCTCCAAGCTTGACCGGCCCATGGGCCACACCTTTGCGGTCCAGCATGGCGCGGGCCTGGTCAATATGGGCCAGCGTTTGGCGAATTTCGCGCGCATGGGCCAACATGGGCACCAGCAGATGCACCTGGCCATGCGCAGCGGCACGCAGAATGGCTCGCAACTGCGTCAAAAACATGGCCGGGTCGGCCAGGCTCCAGCGGATGGCTCGCAAGCCCAGGGCGGGGTTCAGGTGCGCGTCGTCGTGTACCGAGTCATCCAATGGCTTGTCCGCTCCCACGTCGACTGTGCGGATGGTGACTGGCAAGCCCTTCATGCCTTCTACCGCCTTGCGGTAAGCCTGGTATTGCTCTTCTTCATCCGGCAGTCGACCTTGACGCCCCATGAACAAAAACTCACTGCGAAACAACCCGACGCCCAGTGCTCCAGCGGCAAGTGCTGCCGGGGCGTCTTCAGGCATTTCTATATTGGCGAGTAACTGAACCTTTTCACCATCCATGGTCACTGCAGGGGTGTGCAACAAGCGCTTGAGACGCCCCCGTTCCAACTCACCCTGGCGCTGCTTGAAACCATATTCGGCCAGGATAATGCTGGACGGATCAACAATCACCACGCCCGCATCACCGTCAATGATGACCCAATCGTCCTGACGCACCAGATGGCTGCAGGTGCGGGCACCCACCACTGCAGGAATATCCATGCTGCGGGCCACGATGGCCGTATGCGAAGTTTTGCCGCCCACATCGGTGATAAAGCCCGCAAATACGCTTTGCTTGAATTGCAGCATGTCTGCCGGTGACAGGTCGTGTGCGATCAGCACCAGCGGAACGTCGATGGTGTCGTCGAGCAGCAGGTCTTGTTGTGTGGCTTTGCGCGCTGCTCGGGGATGGGCAACTACCGGCGACGCAGTGCCCTTCATGGCGCGCAATACCCGCTCGCACACCTGCTCCAGATCGGCCTTTCGCTCACGCAAATAGGCGTCTTCCATTTCGTCGAAATGGCGGGCGATGACTTCGAGCTGCGTGGTGAGCGCCCATTCGCCGTTGTAAAGCCTGTCCGTAATCCAGTGTTTCACACCGGAAGTCAGTTCTTCGTCCTGCAACAGCATGAGGTGGACATCGAGCAAGGCCGTGAGTTCATGGGGCGCTTCTTTGGGCCCCATGTGGGTGATGCTTTCCTGCAAGCGGTGAATTTCATCCACCACTGCGTCTCGCCCGGCTCGCACCCTTGCTATTTCAGCCTCAACCTGGCTGGCCTCAACAAAGTAATGGGCCACATCGACACGGCTGGATGCCACCAGCACAGCGCGCCCAATGGCGACCCCACGGGACACCGCAAGGCCATGAATGGCAAAGGTCACTCACCCTCTCCAAATTTGTCGGCCATCAAGGCCAGAATGGCATCCAAAGCTTCCTGTTCACGTTCGCCGTTGGTTTCCAGCGTCACTTGCGAGCCCAAGCCTGCCGCCAGCATCATGACGCCCATGATGCTTTTGGCGTTGACTCTCCGCTCGCCGCGTGACATCCAGACTTCGCACGGGAAACTACCTGCCAGTTTGGTCAGCTTTGCTGAGGCGCGGGCGTGCAGGCCCAGTTTATTGACTATGGTCGTGGTGGTTGAGATCATGGGGTTTTCTGGACTGATTTTGAGGAGCCGTGACCGCGACCTGCATGATGCTTTGGGTGCCTCCCGCCAACGCCCGCGCTACCAGCACGTCAAGCGATTCATGGCGATAGTTGACCGTGCGCAGCAACATGGGCAGATTCACACCTGCCACGATGCGCGAATGCAGGCCATCCACCACTTTTTGAGCCACATTGCAGGGGGTTGCACCGAACACATCCGTCAAGACAAGTATTTGAGTTGAGTTGAGCTGGTCCATCAAGACTTTGACGTTGGAGTAGGTGAGTTCGGGGGATTCATTGGCCGGTACATCCATGGCCAGGATCCCACTGGAAACATCTGGAAACACATGCAACACGCTGGCTCGCAAAGCGCTTGCCAGCGGGGCATGGGCAATGATGAGTATTCCAGTGTTCATGGTGTGGCCGCAGTAGGAGACCGATTATGACTTTTTTGCTGAAAGAAAATACAGGTAGGCGCCAATGCAGCAAACGCCATAGACAGCCATGGCAGCCTGAAAGGCCATCACTTCCGACAATCCCAGGGCCCGGGTTCCATCTACCAGCAGACCTATGCCCCACTGCACGGCAAACACGCCACTGAAAATCACCAGGTTGTAGGCCGATAGAGCGCGTCCCGCCAGAGCAGGGGGAAATGCCATACCCACTGCGGGTTGCGCCTGGGAGCCCACGGTAGAACTTACGCAATACAAGATCCACAGACCTGCAGACCAGGCAGATATTGCATCACCAGCTATCACAATAATAGCAATCAGCAACAGACTGATCGGCACGCCCATCGCAATGAGTCGTTCGGTCGCAACCCCTTTGCGCGCCAACCAGGGGTTGGCAGAACCCCACGCCAGAAAAGACAGAAGCATGCAGACATTGATCCAGAACAGCCCGGAGGCGGCCTGTTCCGGGCTGTAACCAGCAACCTTGATCATCCAGGGCGCAGCCCAGAGCGTCTGCATGGCCACCATGCCCCCGTAGTTAAAGAATCCCAAAGGCACAAGTCTGCGAAAGTAGGGATGACGTACCACTTCACGGTAACCAGTAGTGGCTAGCTGCATCTGTGGATCCGTGGACTTCTCCCACGCAGGGACTTGCCATGCAATGATGACCATCGCCAACGCCACCAGAAGTGCCAGTACCGCGAAAATCGCGCGCCAGCCGGTTACGGGAAGCAACCATTGCACCGGCAGTGTGGAGGCCACCATACCCATCGATCCCACCATCAGCATCCATGAATTGGAGCGCATCATGCTGGCGGGTGAAAACCAGCGGCGATAGGCCGTCAGGGGTGCCATCAGGCAGGCACTCACACCCACCCCACACAAAACACGGGCTGCCAG
>CAJBMJ010000032.1 GCA_903954045.1 uncultured beta proteobacterium
GGCGCCAGCTGTGTGGTGCCTCGTCGCCTAAGCGGTGCCGAAGCGGTTCTCAGAGGTCATGCGCCCACATCCGCACTAGTTGCCGAGGCAGCCGACAGCGCTGCACAGGAGCTGGACGCTCTGGACGACGCACGCGGCAGCGCTGAGTACCGTCGCACCATCGTGCGTGTAACGGTGCAACGAGAACTTGCTGCGCTTTTCGAGTTAGGAGATTGACCGTGACCACTACCCAACCAATGCACCCGCTTGCCATGACGGTCAATGGTCAGCCCGTGCAGGCCCAGGTACCAGCGCGGCGCATGCTATCGGACTTTATTCGCGATGACTTGCATCTCACAGGTACCAAGCGCGGCTGCGAAACCGGGGTATGCGGTGCTTGCACGGTGATCGTCAACGGCCGCCCGCTGAAGTCCTGCCTTAGCCTGGCGGTGCAGCACAACGGTGCCGAAATCCGAACGGTGGAAGGCTTGGCTGAGGGTGAGAAGCTTCACCCGCTGCAGGACAGTTTCGAGCGCTGCGGTGGATTGCAATGCGGCTTTTGCACTCCCGGCATGCTGATGTCGGCTTGCGCCCTGCTGGATCGCACACCTAAGCCCAACGCTGACCAGGTGCGCAAGGATCTGTCGGGCAACCTTTGCCGGTGCACTGGCTATTCGCAGATCGTTGAGGCTGTACTGGACGCCGCTGGAGTTGCCCATGGAAATTGACAAAACCCTCATCCTGCCGGCATCGCCTGAGCGTGTCTGGTCCTTGCTGTTGGACCCACAAGCCATGGCCCAATGCGTGCCGGGCATGCAATCGGTGCAGGTGGTTACCCCAGACGAATACACCGCCGAGATGGTGACCAAGGTGTCGTTTATCACTGCGCGCATGAAGCTGCGTACCCGCATTGTCGAGCGTGATGAGCCACGCTATCTGAGGGCCGAGGGCACGGGTGAGGACAGCGGGGTAGCCAGTTCGATGAAGCAGACCACGGAGATGCACCTTGAGGCGCTGCCCGACGGGCAGTCCCAATTGCGATTGAAGGTCAAGGTGGATGTGGTGGGCCGTTTGGCCACATTTGGCTTGTCTGCGCTCAAGACCAAGGCCGACCGCCTTTGGGACGAGTTCGGTCAGAACCTGATCAAACATTTGCAGGGCGTGAGCTCAGAGTCCCCTGCATCGGTTGTGACTGTCCCGGATATAGCCGTGGTGCCTCCTGTTCCTGTTTCGCCGATGGCTATTCCTACAGGCCCTTCTACGGTCACACACGCAACCACTACACCACCCAAACCTGTGGTCTTGCCCCGCACGGCGGCGCCCCGCTCTTTGTGGCAGCGTCTGTTTGGCCCAGAGCCTGCCAATTGCATCGTGGTGGATTGGCAGCGCCCAGATGGAAGCCGCCTTCGGGTGGAATGGCCAGAGAGCCAGGCCGAGGCATGTCTTGCCTGGTTGGGCCAACTCAGCAAGAACTGAACTAGCCCGCTTTCGATGGCTAAAGCTGCCATGGATGTGCTTGTCGTCGGCGCCGGGATAGTCGGTTTAACCACTGCGCAGGCCCTGCACGCTGATGGGCATAGCGTCACCGTGCTTGAGGCCCAGGCAGGCCCCGCCCAGGGAGCAAGTCAAGCCAATGGTGGCTTCCTGTCGCCAGCCTACAGCATGCCCTTTGCAACGCCTGACCTTCCCAAGCAGGCTATGCAAAGCCTGTTTGACTCCCGGTCGCCCATGCGATTCAGACCGGATGGCACACTGACCCAATGGCAGTGGTTGTGGGCTTTGTGGAGGCGATGCAACCCCACTGACCTTGCCGATTCCCGCCGCCGTTTCGTGCGCTTGGGTCAATATAGCCAGACCTGTCTGGAAGAAGTGGTTATAGCCACCGGCGTTCAATTCGAGCATCGTCGGGCGGGAGTCCTGCAACTGGTGCGGCAAGCGGCTCAGCAGGCGCGGGCCGCGCAGCAGGCGGAAGCCTTTACGAAGCAAGGTTTCCCCACCCGGTGGCTGAGCCGCGACGAGGTAATAGCCATCGAACCTGGTCTGAAACGCTCCAGCTTGCCGCTGGCCGGTGCGCTACATGTCGAAGGTGAGGCGAGCGGAGACTGCGAGCGCTTCTGCCATGCCCTACTGCAATGGCTGCGTGAGCGTGGCGTGGGTTTTGAGGCCAATCAGCAGGTGACCGGGCTGTGGCTCGATGGCAGCGGACGGCGCGTCAAAGGGGTATCCACGCGCAATCGAACCAACTGGTCTGCCGAAGCAGTGGTTGTAGCCAATGGCATGTCTGCACCGCAGCTGCTTAGAGGCCACCTGCACTTGCCCATTCAACCGATCAAAGGCTACTCGCTCACAGCCGACGTGGCCGATGCCGAACATGCCCCCCAGCATGCCCTGCTGGACGAGGTGAGTCGGCTGGCGGTGGTGCGCTTCGCGCACCGCGTGCGCCTGGCCGGCGTGGCCGAGCTGGTTGGCGCTGACCTGCGCATCGATCCGCGCCGCGTGGCCCAACTGGCGGCTGCATATGAGGCGCTCTATCCGCAAACATTGCGGCCCGGCGCTCTGGGTTGGACTGGCCTGCGCCCTACCACACCCGATGGGCCCCCCATCATTTCCGCAACGCCGATTACCGGGCTTTGGCTGAATGTGGGCCATGGCGGTTACGGTTGGACCCTGTCCTGCGGCTCGGCCCGTCTGCTGGCGGACCAGATGCATGGACGTGCACCGGCTTTGCCCGCCAACGACTACGCGTTGCGAAGCTATGCTCGTGCGTAACACCTATACAGGAGATTAACTATGCCCATTATTCGCGTCGAGCTATTGGCCGGCCGGCCACCTGAGGTGAAACAAGCCCTTGCTGCTGAGCTCACAGAAGTGGCAGCACGCCATCTCGGAAGTGCGCCCGCGCACATCTACGTGATGTTCGACGACATTGCCCACCACGACTGGGCCGTGGCCGGTCAGATGTTTGACAAACCCGCCCCCAATGCCGGAAAGGCCACCGCTCAAGGGAGCGACACGTGAGCACACCACGCTTGCGGGTATTGCTGGTTGGTGCTGGCGGCGTGATTGGTCGCTGGGTGCACCAGGCGCTTGCCAACGATTGCACGGTGATCACAGCGGGCCTGGATGATGCGCAGCACCAGGTGAATCTGACGGATGTGGCCTCGATTCAGACTTTGCTGCAGGCGGTACACAGCAAAGGCGGCCCACTTGACGCGGTCATCAGCACGGCGGGCCGCGCCAGTTTTGCCCGCCTGGCAGACATTGACGCCGCCGATGGCGAACAGTCAACCTACAACCTGGGTCTTCAGGACAAGCTCATGGGGCAGGTGAACCTCGCGCTGGCTGCGCGTGCGGTACTCAAACCCGGCGGAGTGATTGTGCTGACCACGGGCACCACCAGCCGCGAGCCCATCATCGGTGGATCGTCTCTGAGCATGGTCAACGGCGCGCTGGAGTGCTGGGTGCGTGCGGCAGCGACTGAACTGGGGAGTGGCCTGCGCTTGAATGCCGTGAGCCCCAGTTTGGTCGAGGGAACGTCAGCCGCAGCCTGTGCGGCCTTTCCCGGGTTTGCACCCGTCAGCGGTGCGCAAGTCGGCCTGGCCTATGTTAGGTGCCTGCGCAGCGGCTTGACGGGACAGATCGTCATTGTGTGAGGACACGGAACCATGGAAAACCTGGACCTGCTTGTTTTGCGGCAGCTGCACGGCTGGCGTAAGGCGGGCACGCGCGCAGTGCTGGCCACAGTGACCCGCACCTGGGGTTCTTCACCGCGCCCGGTGGGCAGCATCATGGCTTTGCGCGAAGACGGCGCCGTCGTAGGCTCGGTCTCGGGGGGCTGCATTGAAGATGATTTGATCCGCCGGTTTGTGGGAGCCATGCCCGACGGACCGCCCCAGTCTGTGCGTTACGGGGTGAGTGCCGACGAGGCGCATCGGTTTGGTTTGCCTTGCGGCGGAACACTGGAATTGATGCTCGAATTCAACCCGGATCCGCAATCTCTGGCGAGTTTGCTGCATGCGCTGGATGACGGTCTGATGGTAGCCAGGCAAGTCAGACTTGCGGATGGCTGCGTCACGCTGCAACGCGATGTGCCATCCAATGCGCTCACCTTGAACAGCCAAGTTCTGGTCAATCATTTTGGGCCTGCGTACCGCATGTTGCTGATAGGTGCCGGCCAGCTGAGCGAATACCTGGCAACGATGGCTGTGTTCAACGGATTTGCTGTCACCGTTGTGGACCCCCGGGAGGAGTACCGTGGCGCCTGGTCGGTGCCACAGGCCAATGTACTGACCGGCATGCCAGACGACGTGGTGAAGGACATGCGTCCCGATCACCGGACCGCCATCATTGCCCTGACCCATGATCCGAAGCTCGATGATCTGGCACTGCTGGCTGCGCTGGACACCGATGCTTTTTATGTGGGCGCCATCGGTTCCCGGCGCAACCAGCAGGCACGACGTTCCAGGCTAGGCGAGCACTTTGATGTGTCCGCTGAAAATCTGGAGCGCCTTCGCGGGCCGATCGGCCTGCACATTGGCAGCAAGACCCCTGCCGAAATTGCGGTCAGCGTGATGGCAGAAGTCATTGCCTGCAAAAACGAAGTGACCTTGCCGAAGTCGGCAAGAGCCGACTCAGCCAAGTTAGACCTTGCAACGCACCCGTCTCGCGCAACGGGTTGAAATCAAAACACCCCCGGATACAGTCCAATTGGGTCGAAAAATCAACCCAAACTGCTATTCAACCCAAGAGTTTGAGCGCCACGGAAACGCCAAATAGGCCTCTAGCGCCCGTGTAGATTGCGTGAGCCGCTA
>CAJBMJ010000033.1 GCA_903954045.1 uncultured beta proteobacterium
ACCTCGGCACTTCGAGCCACCACGCAGCCGTCATTATTTGAGAGGACAACGACTGGCGTGTGTATCAGTTTTGGATCAAAAAGCTTTTCGCAGGATGCGTAGAAATTATTGCAATCAACCAAGGCAAAGATCGGCATGGCGCTCTCTTTGCGGAATCAAACAACGAATCGTTTGAATTTACCAACTACCACCCCCCAAACCTCAAGCTCCATTCCCTCCTGAATTTCCAGCGGTTGGTAACCAGGATTTTCCGCGATCAGAGCCACTCGTCCTGCACTTCGGTAGAGCCGCTTGACGAGACGTTCACCATTCACGAACGCAACCACAATATGGCCATGGCGCGGTTTGACGCTCTTGTCGACGACCAGGATGTCACCGTCGAATATCTCCGCCCCCTGCATGCTCTCACCTTCAACAGGGAAAAAAAACGTGCTGACGGGGTTCCGAACCAGGTAGTCATTGATATCGAGGTGTTTGTCCTCGTAATCAGCCGCCGGTGATGGAAATCCGGCCGAAATTTTCACGGCATCCAGTGGTAGCGCTATCTTGGGTGCATCGGGCAACGGCATGAAGATACCTTGGCCAAACACGGCCAATGACTCAAGCATGAGCGGTAGCTTCTGCGGGAATTGCTGCGCCCTCAGGAGCAGCAAGCTCGGTCAAAAGAACCATTGCACAATCCGGGCAGACCAAGCTCAACTGGTGGTCGATGGTGACCTGTTCCAAGTCAGTGGTACTCAGCGGTGTATGGCAACTCGGACAGACGATACGAATCATGGCGGACCCCTTGAATGCTGTAATTTTATACAGTCATTCGCGGATAGCAATACTGTATGCGAACAGCACGCTGCTCAGAAGCTTATATCAGAAGGTAAAATACACGGCATAACACGCGCTGACAGATGCCTGAAAGCGGCTAGGCATGGCTCCTCAGATTACGTTTGCACTCAAAATATGGGGAAAGGCGTGGATCTCCAGTCTTCCTGCAAAAACTGGCAATCCCTTAAGACGATCTGGATGCATGCTTCAGACATTTATTCACCGAGCTGCTTACTGCATCACTGGAGATCGCGATGAGCAATGACCTCTGGTACGCCTGGTTCGACGGCGCAACGAAGGGAACAAACCCTGGCGTCCGAGGCGTGGGCGGCCTCCTCAAAGGACCAAATGGCGAACGTATCGAGATCGCCGAAGAGATCGGATTCGGTACCAACAACGAGGCCGAATATTCCGCACTAATGGCCGTTCTGGATGCGGCCGTCGAAGCGAAGGTTCAGAAACTGGTTGTCCATGGGGACAGCCAGCTGGTCATCAGGCAGGTCAATGGGGAATGGGCGATCCGCGCGAAGGAACTCGTGCCAATGTGCAAGACCGCAATTAACTTGAAGGCTCAAATTCCCAGCGTCACCCTGCGCTGGATCCCGCGGGAAGAGAATGACGAAGCTGACGCACTGAGTAAGAAGGCGATCGGCGTGGTTGATCCGGACACCATTGATCGAACCGTCTGGATGAAAATCACCGAAATTGGGAAACCCTTTGGCCTCTCTGGTGTGGCGCTCGGAAAGAAAATGGATCTGGCCAAGTTGCGCGAAAACGGCAAGCCGACGCAGCTTGCCCTCGACAAAGGGTGCGCGCTACGCGTCCCCAACAACTTCGGACATGATGACTTTTGGCACCGGAAGTTGCTGCCCGCTGCCCTGCGAGAGGTGTTTTTGCTTCTCTGAGCGACCGCCTCCGGCCACTATGCACAGTTTGAAACCATGTGCAGGAGGAATACGTTCATTCGGCGCTTTATGTTCGCTATCGCACGTCCACTCGTTCATGAATACCTCATACTGCAATCCCCTAGCCACCTGGAGTACAGAACATAAAGATGAACTGGCAATTGCTGCATGGTGTGCGACCCAAACAGTGCTTGAGGTCCGGCGTTACCGTTTGGGCTGCGTTATCCATTCTCATCTTGTTCGCATTTCCTATGACCAGCGAAGCCACAGAAGAGCCCGACTACAAGGTAGTCCAGACGCTCGATGAGATTGAACTACGCGAATATGCAACATACGCAGTCGCAGAGGTAGTAGTGCCTGGGCCGGCTGCAGAAGCAGGGAATCTGGCCTTCCCGATTCTGGCGGGCTACATCTTTGGCAAGAACAAGGGGGCACAAAAATTTGCCATGACTGCACCGGTGACGCAGGACGCTGAGCCGGTCAAGCTGGAGATGACCGCACCCGTCACCCAAACAGTTGCGCCTGGCGGCTTTCGAGTCCAGTTCGTGCTGCCCAAAGGCGTAACACGAGCCAGCGCACCAGAGCCTCTGGATACGCGGGTCACGCTGCGGGACATTGCACCCAGTCGCGTGGCAGTCATTCGTTATTCGGGCTTTTGGTCGGATGCCAACTATAACCAGCACTTGGCCAAACTGCAGGCTGCCTTGCGCGCGGCCAATCTGACCTGGGTGGGCGAACCCGTGTATTCCCGCTACAACGCCCCCTTCACGCTATGGTTCTTGCGGCGAAATGAAATTTGGCTGCATCTGGCCGACACCCTATAAAACTTCGTGGCCAGTTCTCAGCCTGTCTGACGAAATACAATCTCCTAAATCCAGAACCAAGGAAATCCCTCATGACCCAATCTGCCACGTTGATTGATTGCCTGAACTGGCGCTACGCCACCAAGAAGATGAACCCCGCTAAAAGGGTGTCGCAAGAAAAGCTCGAGCGCATCCTTGAAGCTGCCCGATTGGCACCCACCTCGAGCGGGCTGCAACCCTTCGAGATTGTGGTGGTCACCAGTGCCGAGATACGCGCACGCATTAGGCCAATCGCGTGGGACCAAAGCCAGATAACGGATTGCTCGCACTTGCTGGTCTTTGCCGCATGGGACAACTACACACCTGAGCGCATCAATCACATGTTTGACCTGACTAACGAGGTACGTGGCTGCAAGAATGAAGGATGGGAGAACTACCGGAACATGTTGCTGGGCAGTTACCCTCAGCGCAGCGCCGAGGTCAACTTCCAGCACGCCGCACGGCAAGCCTATATTGGACTGTCGGCAGCATTGATCGCAGCGGCCTTTGAAGAGGTAGATAGCACTCCCATGGAAGGGTTCGACCCCAAAGCGCTCGACGAAATTCTGAGTCTGCCTGCGCGGGGTCTGCGCAGTGTAGCGATCCTGCCCTTGGGCTATCGTCAAGAAGAAGGTGACTGGCTGGTTAACCTCAAGAAGGTACGCCGTCCGCGCGAGCAGTTCGTCACAGAAGTCTAATCAGTATCGACATTGCGGACAGTCGCCACCGCGAACTCTCGGCTAACTACGATTGAATTCTCACTCAAACGGCATTGAAAAATGCGCTAGCGAATAAAAAAATCCCCGCCGGGTTAGTGGCGGGGATTGAAATCTCGAAAAGGGAGTTTCGAGAGGAGGGGTTCATGCAATGACTGCACTGTACGTTGCCACCTCCTCTGTGTCTGTTGTGCCTTTGTCGGCGCTCTGTAACTGTGTGTGGTTGCTCGGCTCGGGTTTCCTTGAGCAGTGGCATGGCAGGGAAGATTGTCAGTAGGTGTAATATGACATTTGGTAGCAATCGGCGAACGCCAGACGGCATACACAATGCGGAGGTTTTCATGAACTGGGCTTATTTATCCGTCCTGGCCGTAGGCGTTATGCCAGTAGTTTGTACCGCCATCGCCAAAGCAGGTGCCAAACATTACGATAACCACGATGTCCGAACCTGGTTGGCTAGGCAAACAGGCTTTCGTGCGCGTGCCAACGCGGCCCAATCCAATTGCTTCGAGGCCTTTCCATTTTTCGCAGTGGGTGTTGTATCCGCTCTTCTGTCCGGTGTCGATCATGCCAAGATAGACGCGTTGAGCGTAACGTTCGTGCTGGTACGCATCGCCTACATCGGCTGCTACTTGGCCGACAAAGCCACGTTTCGCTCAATCGTCTGGGCAATAGGTTACATCTGCATCATTACACTCTACG
>CAJBMJ010000034.1 GCA_903954045.1 uncultured beta proteobacterium
GATCCGTGGGCCTATCTGCGGGACGTGCTGACAAGACTGCCATCGCACATGAACAGCCGCATCGAGGAATTGCTGCCACACCGCTGGCAACCGCAACCCTGAATCAGCGGCACGGTCAAGGTGCCGTGCCCAGACGCTTACTCCCTTACTTGCAATACCCATGGTGTTGTTGCTTTGCGCGATGGTGGGGCTGATAAATGGAATGCTGGTGGGATACCTTCGGCTTCGCGCATTTCTAACCACTCTGGCAACTTTGATTGTGCTCAGGGCCATCGTAGATGAGCTTGTACTGAATTACGCCCGAGTTGTTTCATCCTCCATCAGCAGTTCAGCCCTGTGGGAGTCGATGTGGGATGCGAAGATTCTTGGAATTCCACTGGCTTTCGCTTTTGCCATTGTGATGGCAATACTTTGCCATCTGATGCTGAGCCGCTTGCGCATCGGATGGCATATCCTGGCTGTGGGGGGGTCACGCAGATCAGCCCACAATGCCGGCATCCCTGTGCGCAGAGTTGTTTGCACGACCTATGTCATGTCAGCGGTCTTGGCAGGAATGGGGGGCGTTCTTTATGCGGCGCGATTGAACAGCACAGGCTCGGATACCGGGGCAGGACTCGAAGTCATGGTGCTCACTGCTGCCGTACTGGGGGGAATTAGTTTGGGCGGTGGTCGTGGAAGCTCGCTCAAAGCCATGCTCGGCGCATTCATTGTTCTTATCGTCATCAATAGTCTCATCCGCTTGGATATGCCAAGCGGATCCACGCCACTAGCTCTCGGACTGATCTTGCTGGTTGGGGTGGCGGTAGATATTCGTTGGACGAAGAACAGGCACAAATTGATGTCCAGAGTCTACGTTTCTCCAACCTACCTCAGCCTGCCCACCTGTCCGTCCACAGAACCTGGAAGCGCATCACCTTACGCACTTAACGACAGGCTGCGTGAAGTGGACGCCATTGGCCTGGAGGAGTTGGACGGTCCCGAAGACATGATCTTGGATAGCGCAGGGAATTTGTACACGGGCAGCAGGCATGGAGACATCATTCGCTTTCTGGCCCCGGATCACAGAACGTCAGAGGTGTTTGCGCACATCGGAGGTTTTCCACTCGGACTGGCGTTTGACCGGGAAGACTCTCTTCACGCCTGCGTCGCTGGCATGGGACTCTACAAGGTCACACAGAACAGGGAGGTGATCAAGCTTTCAGATCAGACAAACCGTAGTCTGTTTTCCATCATTGACGACTCTCGCATTCGCCTCGCAGATGATTTGGACATTGCATCGGATGGTCGGGTCTTCTTTAGTGAAGCCACGATGAGATATGAAGTGCAGGACTGGGTGGTCGATGCACTCGAGTGCAGAAGCAACGGACGCATTCTCTGCTATGACCCAAGGACGGGTTCGACAAGAACAGTTTTGTCCAAATTGATCTTCCCCAACGGAATATGCATGGCCCTAGATGGCGAATCGCTCTTGTTCGCAGAAACTTGGGCCTGCACGATCAAGCGATTCTGGTTTGGGGGAGCAAAAAAAGGTCGCGTTGAAGTGGTGGTCAGTGACCTGCCGGGCTACCCGGACAACCTCAACCGTGCATCTGACGGATCCTTTTGGTGTGCCTTGGCGGGGATGAGATCCCCGGTATTTGATCTAACGCAACGGCGGCCAGATTTTCGAAAAAAAATGGCACGCCTCATTGCCGCCGACGAGTGGATATTCCCAAATGTCAACACCGGATGCGTGATTCGATTCGACCTTGAGGGCAAGGTTCTCGAGAGCTTTTGGGACTTGGGTGGGGAGTCACACGCACAGATTACATCCATGAGGGAACACCAAGGGTACTTGTACCTTGGCGGCATCAATAACAACAGGATAGGTAAATATCGTCTAAGAGATGCAGATCCGAAATGGACGAGCCAGGACTCTTACTGGGGTATGTCCGCGGGAGGTCAAAAATGACCAGCATCTTTGCACGCATGGTCCGTAGAAGCCCTTCAAATGTGGTCAACGTGCCTTCCATGGACGGAGCGCTCAAGCCAAACCGAGCCTTGGAAGATGCAGACGTGGTGACAGAACTACCGGCTCCAGATAGCGCCGTGCTCTCCAAAGGCAGACTGGTGATTGCGAGCGAAAAGCGTCTGGTCGAAGTCGCCCTGAAGGGGGGTGGGATATCGGTTCTTCATAGCCTTCCTGCCGAAGCGTCGTGCATGTGCACTCTTCCAGATGGGAGTTTTGTAGTGGGAATGGTCGACGGCAGCATCACAGTCCTTGATGGGCCATTTGCCGGTCTGGTGATTCAGTCACTTGGCGCAAAGCAAATCGTTTGCCCAACGGCAATGCATTTTGTAGACGAATCAAACATCATTCTTTGTATCGGTTCTAGCGTACACCGACCGGAGCAGTGGCGACGTGACTTGATGAGCCAAGGCCAGACCGGGTCAGTCTGGAAGATTGACTTGCGTTCGGGGAACGGCACGCTATTGGCAAATCGTCTTGCTTTTCCAAATGGAGTAACGCTAACAAAGGACGGCAGAGTCATTGTGAGCGAGAGCTGGAAGCATCGCATCGTGGAACTGGAGCCGTCGGGCAAGCTGAAGGTACTTCTGGAAGATATGCCAGGCTACCCAGCACGGTTAGCACCAACAGAAGACCGAAACGGCTTTTGGTTGAGCATCTTTGCGCCGCGGCGTCCTGCAATCGAACTTATCCTGCAGGAAGACCAGTTTTGCGCAGACATGATGAACAGCATCGATGAGCAGTACTGGATGGCGCCTGCGCTATACAGCGGACGCGACTTCAAAGAGCCACTGTTGGGCGGCGCCGTTAAACATCTTGGAATCATGAAACCATGGGCACCCACGAGATCATATGGATTGGTTGTACGCCTCAATAGTGATTGTCAGCCGACTTCTAGCTTCCATAGTCGAGGAGACGGAAATCGACATGGCGTGACCGATTGCGTGGAAATCGCAGGCCATCTCTATGTGGTGAGCAAGGGCGGTAATGCGGTCCTTGACATTGCTTTGACAGCCAAGGAGATTCAGTCATGACGGCGCTCATCGAAATGCGCCAGGTCACGAAATCCTACCGTGGCATTCCGGCTATCAAGGGTGTGGATTTTGAACTCGGACGTGGCGAAGTGCATGCCTTGCTGGGGGAAAACGGTGCCGGAAAGTCAACCTTAACGAAGGTCATGGCCGGCGTAACAGCACTCACTTCAGGCGAATATTTGCTGGATGGCAAGCCCGTCAACTTTGAAACACCAGCCCAAGCTCTCGCGCATGGCGTTGTGATGGTATTTCAGGAAACAAGTTTGGTTCCGTCGATGACGGTTGCACAGAATTTATTCCTTGGTGAAGAAGCGTTCTTCAACAGATTGCGCGGCCTCTACATCTCAGCACAACAGTTTCTCCAGTCACTAAATTTCAACGTCGACCCGTGGGCCAAGGTCTCGAGTCTTGGTGCCGCAAAGAAGCAAATGGTGGAAATTGCGAGGGCGGTTAGACAAAACGCAAAGGTCATCATTTTTGATGAACCAACGGCAACGCTGACCCCTGAAGAAAAGCGTCATTTTTTCGCCTTGGTCGCGCGACTCAAACAACGCGGGGTCTCAATCATATTTATCTCGCACGCCTTGGAAGAAGCGCTAAGCATTGCTGATCGCGTGACTGTTCTACGTGACGGTGAGTTGGTTGTCACCGACCGTGTTGAAAACTTTGATCGCAACAAGATTATTCGGGCGATGGTTGGTCGAACGCTCTCAGGTGATCTGTACAACAACAAAGGTACGACCGGTCGTGTACGCCCATTTGGGAAGAAGGTACTGAGCGTTCAAGGACTGTCGATGGGCAGCATGGTTCACAACAACTCTTTTTCTGTTTATGCCGGGCAGGTGACTGGAGTTTTTGGCCTGATTGGGTCGGGTCGCACAGAAACCATGAAGGTGATTGCCGGAGTTGAAAAGCGCAATTTCTTTAATGGAGGATCCATCTCCCTTGAAGGCAGACCGGTCAGGTACCGGGTTCCACGTCCGGCGATTAGGGATGGCATTGTGTACGTGACTGAAGACCGCAAATTGGAGGGCTTCTTTGAAACCATGAACATTGCAGAAAACATCTACATCCGAGCGCTCGCGTCTGGCGCTTCGAACACGCAGATTGTGAAAGCGTCCGAAATGCACAAAGTCGCTGACTTTTGGACCAAGCAATTGAACATCAGCGCCATCGACAGCAACGCCAGGGTGATCGAGTTGTCTGGCGGCAATCAGCAAAAAGTCGTGATTGGCGCTGCTTTGGTGCAAAAGCCCAAGATTGTCATCTTTGATGAACCTACCCGCGGTGTTGACGTCGGTGCAATTGCCGAAATTCACGAGGCGATTAACAAGCTCGCCGACCAGGGAGTCGCCGTGGTGATTGTTTCATCGTATTTGCCTGAAATCATGAATCTTTCTGACCGGGTATTGGTATGCCGAGCCGGTCGAATTGTTGAGGAGTTTTCGGCGGCAGAAGCCACTGAAGACCAAATCATGTATGCGGCAGTGCACTGATCGGAATTGACCTTTGACTTCATCAATGGAATATCAAAAAACCAAGTTACCTGAAGCGTCGTGGTGGCATGTCGTGGGCATCTCTAACTGCAGCATTCATCAAGTTGGACTGTTCAAAAAACCTGCCATGCCTGAGCGGCTTACCTGCAAGTTTCACTACATACCTAAAGACAGAGGCACCCTATGAACATATCTCCCGTCGCGCCCAAGCATCGTGCATTTGCGCCTGCAGCCTACCCCGGCATTGAAGGCCGCGTTGTTCTCAACACGGGGGGGGCGAGCGGCATTGGACGTGCCATGGCGAATGCCTTTGCAAGACACGGCGCGCATCTGATGCTATTGGATATTGATGAAAGTGGGTTGGCTGCCGCCAAGGATGAACTGCTTGCGAAGTATGAAGGGATCCAAGTTGAAACCGTTGTGGCGTCCATCACGAGTGAGGAAGCTGTTGAGCGGGCTTGCGCCGCGACAGATCAGCGTTTCGGGCGAATTGACATATTGCTGAACAACGCTGGCATCTCAATGAATAAGCCTTCTCTTGAACTGACTGGCGAAGAGTGGCGTCGTGCCATTGATATTGACCTATCGGGTGTCTGGTATTGCTCGCAGGCTGCAGCAAAGCGAATGATTGCTCAGGGTGGAGGTGCCATTCTTAGCACCGCGTCAATGTGGGGTGTTTCTACGGCACCGAGTCGGCTTGCCTATTGCGCGGCCAAGGCAGGTGTGGTTTCGCTAACCAAGGTATTGGCTGCGGAGTGGGCCAAATACGCAATTCGGGTGAATGCACTATGTCCAGGCTACATATCCACCTCGCTGTTGGAGAGTCTAGTCAATTCAGGACGCATAGATGGAGCTGCGCTGCTTGAGCGGACTCCGCTTAGTCGTTTCGGAACACCCGAAGAAATGGCAGAGGCCGCACTCTTTTTGGTCTCAGACGCCTCTGCATTCACCACAGGTCACGCACTGGTCTCGGACGGCGGATGGACTGCTGACGGGTTTTGAACCGGGACCGATTTATCTTCAAGGAAAAAGAAATGCCAAAACATCATGCGTTAACACCTTGCTCCAAATGGGTGGAGCTGCGCACCACCGAGGAAGATTGGGCTAAGGCTGATCCGACACTCCTGGGCACCCTGCTGAGCCATATGCACATTATTCGGGGATTCGAGGAGTGTGTACTTGAGCTGGCCGGAGAGGGCTTAGTGCACGGACCTGCGCACTCCAGCATAGGACAGGAAGGGGGCGCTGCGGGGTCCATTGTTGGACTGACTGCGGCAGACCAAATCAACGGCTCACACCGTGGTCACCATCAGTTTGTATCCAAGGCGCTTGGCTATCTGGCGCCAAACGGTTTGGATCCCAAGGCGCCTCTGGCGGTCGATATTCAGAATCTGCTGCAACGTACGTTGGCTGAAATCCTCGGTCTAGATCAAGGTTTTTGCCATGGGCGTGGCGGCTCGATGCACTTGCAGTGGGTCGAGGCCGGTGCCCTTGGCACGAATGCAATTGTCGGCGGCGGTGTGCCGCTGGCCGCTGGAGCGGCCTTCGCGCATAAGCATTCCGGTACGGATGCAGTGGCAGTCACGTATTTCGGCGACGGTGCTGTCAACATCGGTTCGGTTCTTGAAAGCATGAACCTTGCTGCCGTCTGGAAGTTGCCGCTATGTTTCTTTATCGAGAACAACGGCTACGCCGTCTCGACAAACATTGACGAGTCGACCGCAGAGACGCGTCTTTCTGCGCGTGGGCTTGCATTCAACATCGCAAGCTGGAAGGTCGACGGGATGGACCCTTTGGCGGTCCACCTTGCCATGCAGGAAGCCCTGACGCATATGCGGGCAGGAAAAGGACCGGCAATCGTCGAAGCCGATGTGTATCGTTACTTCCACCAGAACGGTCCGTTTCCAGGTAGTGCCTTTGGCTACCGCAGCAAGGAAGAGGAGCAGCAGTGGCGTGCGCGTGACCCGATCAATCTACTGGCCGCCAAGATGCAAGAGCGCAAACTGATCAGCGCCGACGAGGTCGCTGCGCTGCGCGAACGCGTCCTCGCAGCAATGAAGCTGGCGTGCCAACAACTGCTTCAGGCCGACCCTTCCGGTACGCCTGGCAAACGCAGTATTCGTCCTGAGTTGTGGCCCAGCCCGGATTTTTGTGACGTCGGATTGCGTGGTGACCTGAGTGAACTCAAGGGCATGCGCGCGGAAGAAGAATCCTCGTTCAGGGGCAAGCTCGAGCCCCGCAAGTTCATTGACGTGGTGGCCGATGTCATGACTCGGCGGATGGAAACCGATGCCAGGATTGTGGTGATGGGCGAGGACGTGCATCGGCTCAAGGGGGGCACGAACGGCGCCACCCGAGGTCTGCGTGACCGCTTCCCTGGGCGGGTACTGGGAACCCCTATCAGCGAAAACGCGTTTGCCGGTCTGGGCGGTGGCATGGCCATGGATGGCCGTTTCAAGCCGGTCATCGAATTCATGTATCCCGACTTCATGTGGGTCGCGGCAGACCAGGTGTTCAACCAGATCGGAAAAGCACGCCACATGTTTGGTGGTGGCTTCGAGATGCCATTGGTGCTGCGCACCAAGGTTGCCAAGGGCACGGGTTACGGCTCGCAGCATTCCATGGACCCAGTGGGCATATTCGCTACAAGTCCGGGATGGCGCATCGCCGCCGCTTCGACGCCATTCGATTACGTCGGCCTCATGAATACCGCGCTTGCGTGCAAGGATCCGGTGCTAGTCGTCGAGCATGTCGACCTCTATAACAGCACGGGCGCTGCGCCGGTTGAAGACATGGACTACATCATTCCGGTTGGCAAGGCGGCTGTGCGACGCAAAGGCCAGGATCTGACGGTTCTGACCTACCTCTCCATGGTCAATCACTCGATCGAGGCCGTCGATCAGACGGGCATCGATGCTGAGGTCATTGACTTGCGCTGGCTTGACCGCGCCAGCCTGGACTGGGACACGATAGCGACCAGCATCAAGAAAACCAACAATGTTCTTGTCGTCGAACAGGGCGCGCGCGGCACGTCTTATGGCGCGTGGCTCGCCGACGAGATCCAGCGCCGCTATTTCGACTGGCTGGATCAACCTGTGCAGCGTGTTACCGGCTCAGAGGCTTCACCCAGCATCTCCAAGGTGCTGGAGCGCGCCGCTTGTGCCCGCACGGAAGAAGTTGTAGACGGCCTGCGGCAGGTCATGAGGGACAAGGGACTGAAAAATACCGGGAGCATTTGAAATGGCTACTTTGCTGCGTATGCCCGAGGTGGCTGCCAACTCGACCCATGCAACATTGGCGGCATGGACAAAGAAGGAGGGCAATAGCGTCAGTGTCGGCGATTGTCTTGCCGAGATTGAAACCGACAAGGCCACTGTCGAATTCAATGCCGAATCGTCCGGGATCATGGGGCGATTGCTGGTGGAAACGGGCAAGGAAATAGCGGTTGGTGCACCAATAGGCGTTCTGCTGGCTGTGGGCGAGACCGGCGTCGATGTAGATGCATTGCTGTCAGCCGCCGCTGTGCGCCCCGCAGGCGCGGCACCCAGTGACAGCACGCCTGTCGGAACCGCTTCTGCGCCTGCGGTGGCACTTGCGGCCATCTCAGCCGTGTCGAATGCTGCCATCATCCAGCCTTCCGGTCGCATATTCGCGAGCCCGCTGGCCCGGCGCTTGGCGACTCAGCGAGGCGTGAATCTGGCGATGCTCAAGGGCAGTGGCCCCAATGGCCGCATTGTTAAGCTCGACATCGATTCGGTAGCAACTGCTACCCAGATTCCGGCGCCGCCAACACCGGTCGTAGCAACCACTACAGTTGGCTACACCGAAATCCCGCACAGCACCATGCGGCGCACGATCGCGCGCAGACTGTCGGAAAGCAAATCGACGATCCCCCACTTCTATCTGTCCGTTGACTGCCGGACTGATCGCTTGCTGGCTTTGCGCTCCGAGGTCAACTCCGGCGCATCCCGAAAGATCTCTGTCAACGACTTCATCGTGCGTGCCGTCGCTGTGGCGCTTCGCGAAGTGCCGGGCGCCAATGTCGGTTGGACCGATACAGCTATGCGGCAGTACCGGCAGGCCGATATTGCCGTGGCAGTTTCTACTGACACAGGCTTGATCACGCCTGTCATCCGCGGCGCGGATACCAAGTCGCTGTCGACGATCAGCGCGGAGATCGCCGAACTTTCCGCTCGAGCGCGTGCCGGACAACTGCGCCCCGATGAGTACCAGGGCGGGGGATTCAGCGTCAGCAATCTGGGCATGTTCGGCGTGAGCGAGTTCTCCGCCATCATCAACCCGCCTCAAGCGGCCATCCTGGCCGTCGGCGCCGTCCAGCAGCAACCGGTGATTGAGAACGGCGAACTGAAAATTGGCTTCGTCATGCGGTGCACCCTGTCGGTGGACCATCGGGCCATTGACGGCGCAATAGCTGCGCAATGGTTGGCTGCATTCAAGCGCGTCGTTGAAGCTCCGCTTGCAATCCTGCTGTGAAGGCGCGGTATGAGTCAACAAGTGTTTGATCTGGTGGTTATCGGCGGTGGGCCTGGCGGGTACGTGGCCGCCATCCGCGCAGCACAACTGGGCATGAAGACTGCACTGGTCGAGAAGGCGCAGTTAGGGGGCATTTGCCTGAACTGGGGATGTATACCGACCAAGGCGCTGCTGCGCTCGGCAGACGTGCTGCGTCTGGTCAAGGATGCGTCAAAGTTCGGCGTCAAGACCGCCGCACCTGCTGCTGACTTGACGGCGATGGTGGCCCGCTCGCGGGGCATCGCTGCGCAGTTGAGCAAGGGCGTCGCGCATTTGCTGAAGAAGAACGCCATCACGGTCATCAATGGCCATGCGAGATTGCTGGGAAAGGGCGCTGTCTCCGTAACGGCGGAAGACAACAAGGTCAGCAGCTTGCAGGCCAAGCACATTGTGCTGGCGACGGGGGCACGCGCGCGGTCGCTAGTGCAATTTCCGGCGGATGGCAAGTCGGTGTGGACGTATCGCGAGGCACTCACTCCGCCCTTGTTGCCCAAACGCATGCTGATCGTCGGTGCGGGTGCGATAGGTATCGAATTCGCCAGCTTTTACCGAGCCGTCGGTGTCGAGGTGACGGTCGTGGAGGTGGCAGACCGAATTCTGCCAGTCGAGGACGAAGAAATCTCGGCGCAGGTCGGGGCTGCTTTGCAGCAAGACGGCATTTGCCTGCACACCTCTATGGCAATCAAGCAGTCAGTGCGCCGCGGCAACGAGTGGGATGTGCTTCTCGAAGGAAGTAAGAAAGGACAAGAGCCTGTGACCGTGAAGGTCGATTTGGTTCTTGTCGCTGCCGGCATTGTTGGCAATGTCGAAGACCTTGGCCTCGAGAATACGGCAGTCAGGATCGAGAAGACGCACATCCTGACAGATGAATATTGCCGTACAGATGAACCTGGCGCATATGCTATTGGTGACGTCGCTGGCGCTCCCTGGCTCGCGCACAAGGCCAGTCATGAGGGTGTGCTTTGTGTCGAAAAAATTGCCGGCCTGCATCCGCACAAGTTGGATCCGAAGCGGGTTCCGGCCTGTACATACAGTCACCCGCAGGTGGCCAGCGTGGGCTTGACCGAGGCTCAGGCGAAAGCTGCCGGGCATATGGTCAAGGTGGGCAAATTCCCGTTTGGAGCGAATGGCAAGGCGATCGCCATGGGAGCGACTGCCGGGTTCGCCAAGGTCGTGTTCGACGCCGGGAGCGGTGAGCTGCTCGGTGCCCACATGGTTGGCGAGGAGGTTACGGAGATGATCCAGGGTTTTGTCATTGCCCAGACCCTGGAAACAACAGAGGCGGACCTGATGAGCACCATCCTGCCGCATCCCACGATGTCTGAATCCATGCATGAGGCAGTACTGGCGGCCTATGGCCGCGCCCTGCACATTTGAAATTCCAAGCGAATATGCATGACTTTCAAGGCAAGACGCTCGTCCTGACAGGTGCCAATGGCGGCATTGGTCGCGAAGTGGCCAAGTTGTTTTACGCCAATGGTGCCAACATGGTGTTGACCGATTTGGATGAGGCCGGTCTATTGGCGTTTGCCGATACGCTCAATGGAGGCGTTGGCCGAGTGGCCGCGCTGAGAATGGATGCCGCCAATCCCGAAGATGCCGAAAAGGCCGTGGCAGCGGCCACAACGCGCTTCGGCGGCATTGACTTCCTTGTCCCATCGGCCGGTCTGTACCAGACGCAACCAGTTCAGACCATGACCGATCAGCAGTGGCGACAAACCTTGGCGATCAACCTCGATGGTGTGTTTTACCTGACACAAAGGGCGATCGCTGCATTGAAGGACAGCAGCGCCATCGTCAACCTGGCATCGGTGGCCGCACACCGCGGCGCACTATACAACTCACACTACAGCGCCTCCAAGGGCGCCCTGCTGAGCTTCACCCGGTCCATGGCACGCGAGCTTGGCCCCAAGACGCGTGTCAATGCCGTGTCGCCGGGCGTGATCGCCACTCCGATGACAGTTGACCTGATAGCGCGCCGCGGTGCCGAATCGATCGAACAGACCCCATTGAAGCGCCTGGGTTATCCGAGCGAAATTGCGTCCGTGATCGGATTCCTTTGCAGCAGCGCCGCAAGCTTCATCACTGGCGAAGTGATCCACGTGAACGGCGGTCTCTACATCGCTGGATGATTTTCCCCGCACACACTTAACAACATTTGGAGTTGACCGATGCTTGAATTGATAGACCCGTCTCTGCTGCGTGAGCAATGCCTGATCGATGGCCAATGGGTCAGCGGCGCGCAACAGATTGAAGTGACGAATCCGGCCAATGGTCAGCGTATCGCGAGCGTGCCGCGCTTGGGCGCAACACAGACACGTCAAGCCATCGAGGCCGCCAATCGAGCTTGGCCCGCATGGCGTGCCCGAACGGCCAAAGATCGCACGGCAGTGCTCAAGCGCTGGTTCGAGTTGATGATTGCCAACCAGAACGACTTGGCCTGCATCATGACCGCCGAACAAGGCAAGCCCCTCGCAGAGGCGCGGGGGGAAATTGGCTACGCCGCATCCTTCATCGAATGGTTCGCGGAAGAAGGAAAGCGCGTCTACGGCGACACGATACCCGCCCCAGTCAGCAGCCAACGTATTGTTGTGACCAAGGAGCCGATTGGCGTTTGTGCCGCCATCACACCGTGGAACTTTCCGGCGGCCATGATCACCCGCAAAGCCGGCCCGGCGCTAGCCGCCGGATGCACGATGGTTGTCAAGCCAGCGTCGCAAACGCCACTGACGGCTTTGGCCTTGGCGGTGCTTGCTGAACGCGCCGGCATTCCCGCCGGCGTGCTGTCGGTCATCACCGGAGCAGCCGCGGATATCGGCACCGAGTTGGCGACGAATCCATTGGTTCGCAAACTTAGCTTCACCGGATCTACCGAGGTGGGCCGAACGCTGATGCAGCAGACGGCATCGACCATAAAGAAAGTGTCAATGGAGTTGGGCGGGAACGCGCCGTTCATCGTATTTGAGGACGCCGACCTGGATGCCGCCGTCGAAGGTGCGCTGATCTCCAAGTATCGAAATGCTGGGCAAACATGTGTTTGCGCCAACCGTCTGTACGTGCATAACAAGGTGTACGACGCCTTTGCTGAAAAGCTCGTCGCAGCAGTCGAGGCCATGAAGGTCGGTGACGGGCGCGTCGAGGGCGTGCGCATCGGGCCGCTGATTGATCACAAAGCTGTTGCCAAGGTTGAAGAGCATATTGCAGATGCAATCGCTAAAGGCGCCAAGGTTTTGACCGGTGGCAAACGTCACGCGCTGGGTCAGTCGTTCTTTGAGCCGACTGTTCTGGTCAACGTGACGGCGGCCATGGCAGTTGCAAAGGAGGAGACTTTCGGTCCCTTGGCGCCGTTGTTCCGATTTGATACCGAGGACGGGGTCGTGGCCATGGCCAATGACACCGAATTCGGGCTCGCCAGTTACTTTTACGCCCGAGATCTGGGCCGGGTATGGCGTGTTGCCGAGCGACTTGAGTATGGCATGGTGGGTGTCAATACGGGATTGATCTCCAATGAAGTAGCCCCGTTCGGTGGCGTCAAACAGTCCGGGATCGGCCGGGAGGGCTCCCACTACGGAATCGATGATTACCTCGTTGTCAAGTACATCAATATGGCTGGAATCTGACACCAGAAGTTGTGATTCAGGCTAACTCTGGAGGCTGCCGTGAAGTTGTTGACCTTACGAAACTCGTAGGAATTGTTGCGAATCCTATTGGACACGCGCACCGAAAGTCTTCGATGCATCCGCGGGCAAGAGAGGCATGGGTGTCTCCTGTGTGTCGTTTCATGTTCGTAGGCCGAACCTTGCAGCTGATTGGCGTTGCCACACCTCGTTGGTCATGACACATGCGCAGTGCAACGATTGAAACCTCCTGCCCTGGGACAATCAAATTCGGCATTGTTGGTCAAATGTTCGTCGGGACACACGGTCAAGGCGTCAACTGATCAATCGTTCCAACAACATCGAATGGGACGTTCAATGTCAGGTATTGGGCGTGCAGTTCGGGAAGTCCATCGTCGGACAACGGCAAGATGCCGAGCTCGCGCTGTGCTTCTACCTGGGATCCAAATGGAGCACCCTTAAGCCGACGGTCGTGAGCACCCGCAATCGCGGCATTGCTGGCTTACGATTTTCTCCATACCCGACCTTCACTTTGCCTGACTCTGCGCGGGAGCAACCTCATCAGCGGGCAAATCAACTGCCTCACGCAGCGCTTTGCCTGGCTTGAAATGCGGCACACGCGCCGC
>CAJBMJ010000035.1 GCA_903954045.1 uncultured beta proteobacterium
AACAAGCCGCCGCCAATCAGGTTGGCAGCGCGCTGCAGCCAGCGGAGCATGCTTACTTGGTCGCGTTAATGCGCTCAATCAGGCCTTTGGGCCAGACCTTGGCGTAGTCTGAATTCTGGTAAGTGGTCTGTACCGATTTGTGGAAGGCGTCTAAATCGGGCGTGGTCACTTGCAGCCCCTCTTTCTTGAAGAACTCCACCAACTGGGCTTCTTCCTTCAGCGTGTTTTCGTTGTTGTACGCCGATGCTGCCTGCGCGGCTGCGAGCACCTTCTGCTTTTGCGTGGCGCTCAAGGCATTGAGGGTCTTGCTGGCTATGCCAATGAACAAACTGTCGACCAGATGGTTGGTCAGCACAATCTGCTTCGTTACTTCGTAAAACTTGGCTGCACGCACGGTAGGAAGGGGATTGTCCTGGCCGTCGATGGTTCCGGTTTTCAGCCCCAGGTAGACCTCGCCAAACGCCAGCGGAGTGGCTGTAGCGCCCAGCGCCTCTCCCAGGAATAACCACTCCTTGGAGCCGGGCATGCGCAGTTTCACACCTTTCAGGTCTGCCGGAGTTTTCACATTGCGCACTTCCCGCAGGTTGACCTGGCGGGTTCCCAGATAGCAGGTCGAAAGCACGGTGATGTCCATCTTGTCGGCCACCATCTTGAACAGCTCGGTACCGATCGGTCCATTGAAGACCTTTTGCTGCTGGGCCGGATCGCGGATGACGTATCCGGCCGTGAAGATGGAAAACTCGGGAATCAGCTTGGCAATGTCGGCGGCGGAAATCGACGTCATCTCCAGGTTGCCTCGTGCCATGGCCGCAGGCTCCGCCCCTTGTTTAAAGAGCGAGGCGTTGAGGTTGATTTGCACATCAAATTCCCCGGGCGCACTTTTTTCCAGTGCGTCCTTGAACACGGTCCACATCTTGGCGTGCCAGGCATCGGGCACCGACGGGGTGGAAATGCGCAGCACGGTTTTTGTCTGACCCAGGGCGGGCAGGGCGCTGGCGCCCAAGGCTGCAGTGGCGGCCAGTAAGGTGCGGCGGGTGAGTGTGGATGGGGTCATGGTTGTCTCCTGTTGTGACGGGCAGCTGCGCGGATGGGCTAAATACTACCCTGCAAACAGGCCTGAACCGGCTCCCCCAAAAAACAAGGCCCAACGAACTTCGGTGGGCCTTGTTCGCCACTGTGTGTGGCGGGGGATCGTCACTACGCAGTGACGAAAAACGGGCGGCTTAGGCCCGCTAATGGGGTAGTTGCATTGCTACTTTCATCTATACGCGCCACCTTTCTGAAGGACTACGGTAAGAACCCAACGGCGTACCAAACAAGCACGCCGTGGGCCCACTATATGCCGATGGAGAAAAAGCGCAAGCGTTGAATCCGTGACGAAAGCGGGGGTTTGATTGCAAAGCAATTTCATCAGGTACTGTTCAATGGATGCGCAGCTCTTTGCAGTTGAGCGACAGGCCCGGTAAACTGCCCCTTCTATTCGTCAACGGATGTCAGAGCATGGCGCACGGTTGGCGTTTTTTTGACCCGCCACGGGAATTTCGATGGACCTGTCAACGGCACTGAGTTGGGGAGGGTATTTAGCGCTGTACCTCGCGGTTGCTTACCTTTATCGAAAGTATTTCAAGGGATGGGTCCTGGCCCTTTGGAAGGACCGAATGCAGGTTCACAGCCTGTGCGCTGCCGCCGGGTTTGTGGTGGCTTACCCCTTTCTGTTCTATCAGGGTTGGAATGGCATTGATGCAAGCGCCTCGTCGACTGCTGCTATTGGCTACGTTTTTGTTCCTGTGTTTGCAGCGATCGAGGCACTTTTTTTTGCTGCGGTCGCTTTTGCGCTGGGTTGCGCCATTCGAGCCTGGCGCACGCGCGATCGCAAGCATGTCCTGATAGCCACACTTGGTTTGACCCTGTCGGCAGGCGGCATCGCTTACCTGAGTCTGGAGACCACGCGCGATCAAAAACTGGCCACAACGGTGCATGCCATCGCCGAAATGGACGATGTCGGTTTGGCCATGTTCCTCGATTCGCACGAATTCCGGGCCAATCAGTACGCGTTGGGTGCGGTGGCGATGAACCCGCATGCGAGTGGAACGACCCTGACCCGCATAGCGTCACTGCGAGATTCTTCTTTGCATGACAGGTACGGCGGAACGCAGGAATTGATGGGCAACAACCGCAAGGGTCTCGCGGTGATGCGCCTGGTGGCAGCCCACCCCCATGTCGAGTCTTCGACCCTTGAATTGCTTGCCTCCAGTCGGGATGCGTATGTGCTCAGAGATGTTGCAGCCCACAAATTGACACCGCAGCCGGTCATTGAGCGCTTGTATCGCGAAGGCCGTAATGCCAGCAACGCCATTTTGATCGATGGGGGACTTGCCACCAACATCGCAGCGCCAGCGGGCATTCTGGGAGAGATCGCAAAGCAGTCGCGCAACCAATACACGCTGCATTCGCTTGCCAACAACACCGGAGCCGCCGACGACTTGCGCAAACTCGCTGCCAACCGTGTCAGCAGTCGCGACTACGAAGCCTTCTGATTGACAAGGCTGCTAAGCGTCCGTTAGTGCCCGCAGCACATTTTCGGCAGTTGCAGGTGCGGTCAAGCGCACCGCAGCACCATCGCCTCGCGCCCGGGCTACCGCATCGCGCAGCGCCTCGTACACGCTGATGGCCAACATAAATGGCGGTTCGCCCACTGCCTTGCTGCCAAACACGTTGTCTTCGCGGTTGGGTTCGGGCCAGAGGTCCACCTTGAAGTGCTCTGGCACATCGCCTGCGGTGGGGATTTTGTAGGTGCTGGGGGCGTGGGTGGACAGATAGCCTTTGTCGTTCCACACCAGTTGCTCCGTGGTGAGCCAACCCATCCCCTGCACAAAGCCGCCTTCAATCTGCCCCACGTCGATGGCCGGATTGATGGAGCGACCCACGTCGTGCAGTATGTCCACCTTGAGCACCTTGCTCTCGCCCGTGAGTGTGTCAATGGCTACTTCGGTGCACGCTGCGCCGTAAGCGAAGTAATAGAAAGGGCGCCCAGTGAGGGTGGTCTTGTCGTAGTGGATTTTGGGCGTGCGGTAGAAGCCGTCGCTCCAGAGCTGAATTCGGTTGGCGTAGGCCATGCCAACCACTTGCTCGAACTTGCGCGTCGCTACCGGGGTGATGACCTGCCCATCTTCAAAGCGCACAGCTCCGGCTCCCACACCGTCCAAGCCGCACACGAAGGCGGCCAGGTTGTCGCGCACATGGCGGGCGGCGAATTGGGCCGCGCGGCCATTGAGGTCGGTGCCTGCAGAAGCTGCTGTGGCTGAGGCGTTGGGCACTTTACTTGTGTCGCTGGCAGTAGCCATGACTTTGCCAAACGCGATACCCAGCTCATCGGCCACGATCTGCGAGATTTTGGTGTGCAGGCCCTGGCCCATCTCGGTGCCGCCATGGTTCACCTGCACGCTGCCGTCGGTGTACACATGCACCAACGCGCCGGCCTGGTTGAACAGCGTGGCGGTGAAGCTGATGCCAAACTTAACCGGCGTGATGGCGATGCCGCGTTTGAGCACCGGGCTGCTGAAATTCCAAGCCGAAATGGCCTCTACCCGCCGTCTATATTGCGTAGACAGCTCCAATTTTGATAGCAATGGCAGAAGAATGTTGTCTTCTACCTTCATCTGGTAGTGGGTCGTGTCGCGTTTGTCTGCGGTGCCTGCAATGACCTCGTCGCTGTAGAGGTTGCGAAGGCGCACGTCTAGCGGGTCGAGTTGAAGTTGGCGCGCGATGTCGCCCATGATCGTCTCGATCAGGATCACGCCCTGGGGGCCGCCAAAGCCGCGGTAAGCGGTGTGGCTTTGGGTGTTGGTTTTGCAACGGAAAGACGCAATGTCCACATGTTCCAGGTAGTAGGCGTTGTCGGTATGGAATACGGCACGGTCAGCTACCGGGCCAGACAGATCGGCGCTGAAGCCGCAGTTGGCTGCCATCATCACCTTCAGGGCGGTGAGTCGTCCCGTGTCGTCAAATCCCGCGCTGTATTCGTAGGCAAAGGGGTGGCGCTTGCCGGTGATCATGAAATCGTCGTCCCTATCCAGGCGCAACTTCACTGCATGCCCAAGCTTGGTGGCTGCCACGGCAGCCCACACCGCAAGGTGCCCGGCCTGGGTTTCCTTCCCGCCAAAGCCGCCACCCATGCGACGGCATTCCACCCGCACGGCGTGGTTGTCAACGCCCAGTGCATGTGCCACCCAGTGCTGCACTTCACCGGGATGCTGGGTACTGCTGTGGATGACCCACTGGTTTTG
>CAJBMJ010000036.1 GCA_903954045.1 uncultured beta proteobacterium
CCCCTCGGGGGGCAGTGAACGAATGTGAACGTGGGGGTGCATAGTGTTTACTCGACCTCTGCGCCGTGACCCAGGTCCAGCGGTGTTTGTTGAATCAATTCGATCAAGGCCATCACGCCGATGGCGGCGGTGCATAAAAGGGCAGGCAGGGGCAGCAAGGCCGTGGAATATCCCAGCACCACCGACTTGCTGCCAAGCCCCACCACCACCTGTTGCCAGGCCCCCCAGGCCACCAAGCCGCAGCCCAGGAGGACGGCGATACGGATCACACTGGTCATAAGGCGCATCTGCAGCGGTTTCTTCCTGAGCAGACCCACCAAGCTGGTAAATGCCATGTGATCGCCCGCCGGGTAGGCGGCCGTGGCACCAATAAAGACCATCCACACAAATAGAAGGCGCGACAGCTCTTCGCTGGCTGCCACGCCGCTGCCAAAGCCGTAACGCAGCACCACGTTGACAAAAACGGACACCGCCATCACGCCCAGGCAGGCGGCCATCAGGGTGTTGGTGATGCGCTGGAAGCGCGAAATGGGCGCAACGGTATGTGATTCACCTGTCATGCTGCCTCCTTGGATGCCAGCCAAGCCGCAACTTGAGCCTGCAACAGGGGTAATGGCGCCAGCGCATCCACACGCAGCACGCCGACCTCACCCACAGGGGACTCCAGCGTAGCGAATTGGCTGTCCACCAGCGCGGTCGGAAAAATATGGGCGTGCGCCCGGGCAGCCACGCGGATCTGGGCCTGTTCGCGCGTGATGTCCATAAACACAAACTGAAGGTCAGGAGCCGCCTGGCGCAGACGTGTGCGGTAGGCCTGCTTGAGCGCCGAGCAGGTCATTACCACGCCGCTCGGGTGGGCACGCAACTGCTCGCACAGTGCACTGAGCCAGCCGTCCCGGTCGGCATCTGTCAGGGGTATGCCGCTTTGCATTTTTTCCCGATTGGAGTCGCTATGGTGGTCGTCGCCCTCCACCAGCGGCAAGCCGGCAGCCTGCGCCACCAAGCCGCCCAGACTCGACTTACCGCAACCGGCGACGCCCATAATGACAATGGAATGCATAAAATTGTTACTTGGCTAGCGCTATCCAAATTGAAGAAAATATAAGCAAATGCTTTGGATAGCGCTATCCTATGCGATTATTACATTTCGGTTACTGGTAGTTACCCTAGTTAGATGAACACACCGCTTCGCCCACGCGCCACTGGCCGCATCACCCTTACCGACGTCGCGCAACTCGCTGGAGTCAGCCCCATTACGGTGTCGCGGGCACTGCGGGGGGAGCGTGCGGTCGATCCGGCGCTGGTTGCCAAAGTGCAAGCCGCTGTTAACACCCTGGGCTATGTGCCCAATCCGGCGGCACGTGCGTTGGCGTCCGGGCAAAGCAGCCATGTGGCGGTGCTCATTCCAATGCTGTCCAACGCCTTGTTCGTTGATTTATTGGAGGCATTGCAGCGCACGCTGCGTCAAGCGGGCTACCAGACCCTCATTGGAATTACCCATTACGACGCCAGCGAAGAAGAAACGCTTTTACGCGAGCAACTGCAGCACCGTCCGGCCGGCCTGATCGTCACGGGCCTCGAACGCAACGAAGCAACCAAGGCACTTATCTCCCAAAGCGGCGTTCCCTGTGTTCATTTGATGGCCGCCTCGGGCCCAGCCGGGTCGTATTGCGTGGGCTTCTCGCAAAAAGATGCAGGCGCAGATCTGACCCGCCACCTGCTTGCACGCGGCTACCGTCGCATTGCGTTTGCAGGGGCCCAGCTGGACCCGAGAACCCTGCAGCGACTGGAAGGGTGGCGCCGGGCCCTCAATGAAGCCGGTCTGTTTGATGCCACGCTGGAATGGCTCAATCCGGCGCCGTCTTCCATCTCACTAGGCGCCCGCATGTTTGAGCAAATCATCGGACAGCACCCCCCGGTCGACGCCATCTTCTTTTGCAACGATGATCTCGCTCAAGGCGCGGCGCTGGCGGCATTGCGCCTGGGTGTATCCATACCCGAACGCGTGGCAATAGCAGGGTTCAATGACCTCACGGGCAGCGATCAAATGTTGCCTCCACTGACCACTGTCAGAACACCGCGTGCAGAGATCGGACAGGTAGCTGCGCAAATGCTGATTCAGCTGATGCACTCCGAGCCCGTGGAACGCGCTTGGGTCGACGTGGGCTACGAGCTGGTCGTGCGCAACAGCACATAAATTGAAGACTGGCAGCCCAAAAATTCAGCATATGCTTTGACATATGCTACAGTGGATTGCTGACTTTTGAAGAGGTTCAGCATGTCCACTTCTACCCCATCCAGCACTCCACTTGCTTCTGAATCTATAGCTACCTACGAAGCGGATACGGGGGCTAGAGCGGTAAAACTCTTCAGAAACGGTGCCAACCAGGCGGTGCGTATTCCCAAGGAGTTTGAGTTGCCCGGAACCCAGGCGTTGATGCACCGTGAGGGCAACCGGCTGATTCTGGAGCTGGTGCCAGACAGGCCCAAGAGGGGCACGGCAGCCGCACTGCTCGCCGCACTGGAGAGCATGAAAGACTGGGAGCCTGTTAAAGAAGAATTTCCCGATGTGGATGCTGGCCTCCTTCCACTCGATGACATCGACTTGGGTGATGACGAATGATTGAACACCGTGTCTATCTCTTGGATACCAATACCGTCTCGCAAATGATGCGCGAACCGGCTGGGCGCGTAACACAGCAATTTGCAAACGTTGCAGCCCTGGACTTGACCCAAGGTATGGTTATCAGCACCGTCGTTTTATGTGAGTTGCAATTCGGCCTGCTACGCAAGCCCAACCGCAGATTGAGTGACTCATTGGAACGCATCCTGACGGGGGTAGAGGTGTTGCCCCTGGACATTGAGGTCGTTTCGCATTACGCACAACTGAGAACCCATTTGGAGCAAAACGGCACTCCCATCGGCCCGAATGACACGTTCATCGCAGCCCACGCCCTGGCGCTGGGAGCCACTTTGGTCACCGCAGATGCCGAATTTGCCCGCGTGCCCGGTCTTCAGATCGAAAACTGGCTCCAGCCCTTGTAAATAAAGCGCAAGCAGCTCCGATTTTTATAGCAATTCACAATGACCACTCAAGAACTTTCCCCCGGACTTATCGTCCAGAACCTGCCCGCCGCCCGTCGCTTGATCGACTACAAGCTCATTGCGTTTGACATGGACTCCACACTCATTAACATCGAGTGCGTAGACGAAATTGCCGACGCGGCTGGCCGCAAGGCTGAGGTAGCGGCCATTACAGAAGCCGCTATGCGCGGTGAAATCACTGACTACAAAGCGAGCCTGCGCGCCCGCGTGGCCCTGCTCAAAGGCGTAACCGTACAACACATGGAAGAGGTCTACACCCGCAGGTTGCAGCTCAATCCCGGGGCGGCCGAACTGGTTGCGGCCTGCAAAAAGGCCGGTTTGAAGGTGCTGCTGGTGTCTGGTGGCTTTACCTTTTTTACTGACCGCATCCGTGAGCGCTTAGGCATTGACTTTGCCCGCTCCAACGTTCTCGAAGTGGAAACCGGTCCAAACTGCGGCACCCTGACCGGCCGCATGGTCGATCAACCCTGGGGAGATATTTGCGACGGCGCTGAAAAACGCCGCACCTTGCTGGAAGTGGCCACACTGATGGGCATTTCCATGGAGCAGACCATCGCTATGGGTGACGGCGCGAATGACTTGCCGATGATGGGCGTGGCGGGCATGTCGGTGGCGTACCACGCCAAGCCCGCGGTGCGTGAGCAAGCCAAGGTTGCCATCAACGAAGGCGGCCTGGACAGGCTGCTCGAAGTGCTGGTGGCATAGCCCGCTGGTTGAATACCCTATAGCCTGACAAGGAAACCGGTGGCCAAGAAAAAACACTTGCCGTTGTTGATTCCTGTCGCTGCGCTGCTTTGCCTGGCGCTATTGCTGCATCTGCTGGGCGCCTTAAGCAGCCTGGACGACCACGCAGGTGACCTGATGCTGGCCCAACACGCCAGTTCCCGAACGCCGCCCCAGGACATTGTCTTGCTGGCTATCGACCAGAAAAGCCTGGAAGACGAAACGCTGAAAAAAGAAGCGGGCTCCTGGCCCTGGCCGCGTGCAATCCACGGTGAACTGATTGCCAATCTGCAATCATTTAAACCGCAAGCCATCATTTTTGACGTGCTTTTCAACGAGGCAGACATTTTTCGGCCCGACAGCGACACGTTCTTTCGTGACACGGCACGCCAATACGACAACCTTTTTTTCCCCTCGCTGCTGTTGGTCGATGGCCTCGGTGCGCCCCTTGCCTCACTGCCAGGTAGTTGGGGTATTGCCAAAACAGACCAAGCTGATGCAGGCGCTCGAGCGCCCCTATTGGTCCCCACCGTGCTGGACCGCAAAAACTGGCAAGGCGGCCTGATCAATTTCGAGCAAGACTCTGATGGCACTGGCCGCCATGCCCGTCTTTTCACTGAAATTTCTGGCTGGCATTTACCCACGCTTACCGCCAGTGTGGCTCGGCGCAGCGGCGCCACCCTGCCAGAGGCAGAACGCGTTCGTCTGCACTGGTATGACAAATCGATACGCGTCATTTCCTATGCGGATCTTTTCAATGACCTGGCCCTAGAGAAACCTGTCATTGCGCCGGAGCTCAAAGGCAGCATCGTTCTCATTGGGGCTACTGCGCCGGGCCTCAATGATTTCCGCCCAACACCCTTGGGTCTGACGCCCGGCAGCCTGGTTCTGACCACTGGAATTGCCAATTTGCGCGCCAATGACTGGCTGCGTGAACTGCCGTTGCGCTGGCCACTCGTTCTAGTCCTGACTTGCGCTCTGACCTTCGCATTCTTTCGGCGGGTTCACCTGCTGACCGCCGGTAGCGGTCTGGGGCTTGTGACGTTAGCCCTGACCGGGACGAGCTACTGGTTATTGGACAGTAATATGTATCTTCCCGTGGGTGCAGCGCTGGCATTGGCTTGGCTGGCCTACGGATTGTTCGCAGCAGAGGCATATTGGCGCGAACGCCGGGACCGGATGGATACCGTGGCGCTTTTTGGCCGCTTTCTGGACCCTCGCGTGGTCAGCGAGCTGGTTAAAACAGGCGAACTCTCGCGCGAAACTGAGCCGCTGGCGCGCGACATTACGGTTCTCTTTTCGGACATCCGGGGCTTCACTTCCCTGTCCGAAACCCGAACGCCCCAGGCCGTTGTAGAGTTGCTCAATCGTCACTTCCAGCAACATGTGCGGGTGATTTTTCACCACGGTGGCACACTGGACAAATTTATCGGAGATGCCATCATGGCGTTCTGGAACGCCCCTACGGAAACACCTGGACACGCCGTGCATGCAGTACAGGCAGCCATTGAGATGAGCAGAGTCATGGACAGTTTTAAACACCAGTTGATGCAGGACCCTTCAACAGCGACGGACAGTTTCGACATTGGTATCGGCCTGCATACAGGCCCGGCCGTGGTGGGATTTCTGGGCAGTGACGACCGACTGGACTACACCGCCATCGGTGACACGGTCAATCTGGCCAGCCGCATCGAAGGTTGCACCAAGGGCGTGGCCCGTGTGCTGATTTCCGAGGCTACGCGCGATGCCTGTGAAATAGAGGCTCCAGGACGTTTTGAATTCATCTCGCACGGCCGGTTCGAGGTCAAGGGGCGCGACCAGGGGGTGCAACTGTTCGAGCCTCGTATACGCGCATGAATGGTGCCCATTTGCCAAAAGGATCCTCATGAAAAAATTTCTCTTGTTCCTCACTTCACTACTGGGTTGCATCGCTATGGCAGAGCCTGCGCTGCTGCTCAAAGACAGTGAATTGCGCACAAAGCCGCTGGGCAATGCCGACGTTTTGCAAACGCTCACGGCCAATACTTCGGTCAACATTCTGGGGCGCCAAGGCGCGTGGGCCAACGTTCAGGCCACCGCTGGCAACCCAGGCTGGACGCGCCTGCTTAACCTTCGCACCTCTTCCAACCAGTCGGGCGATAGCGGCATCGGGGCTGTGGCGTCCCTTTTCAAGACAGGCTCCAGCGGCAATACGGTGAGCACTGGAGTCAAAGGTCTCTCAGAAGCCGACCTGAAGCAGGCAAATCCAAACGCTGCAGAGGCGAATCGTATGGAACAGTACAAGGCTAGCGAAGGCGATGCCAAGCAATTCGCTCAAAGTGGTGGCCTTGCTCCCCAGTCGGTCAACTATTTAGGCAAGTAAGGTTGAGTATGAAAAAGAAACTGCTATTCGTTCTTGTTGCCGCCACAGTGATGGGATCTGCGGCTGCCTTTGACTTTGGAAAGGCTCTCAGCGGCCTTGTTCCCAGTGATGCAATCAAGGTCCTGGGCATTGGCCAGAAGGCTGTGGAGAGCAACCTGGAGATCCCTGAGAAGCAGGAGGTAGAAATTGGAAAAGGCATTGCGGCCAACCTGCTGGGGGCTGCGCCACTGGTGCGTGACGATGCCCTGCAGCGCTACGTAAACCGCGTCGGTCTGTGGTTGGCTCTACAAACGGACCGCCCCGGCTTACCGTGGCGGTTCGGCATCACCCAGGACGAGCATGTGAACGCGTTTGCCACACCCGGGGGCACTATTTTGGTGACTCTGGGGCTTTACCAGAAGATGCGCAATGAATCCGAGCTGGCGGGCGTGCTGGCACACGAAATCGCGCATGTGCTGCAACGGCATCAGCTCAAAGCCATACAGTCTGCACTGGGCAATGAATGGAGAACCGACCTGGCAAGCCTGGTCGCCGAGCGCAAGGGCTCCGTACAGGCAGCCGTGCAACTCAAGGCGTTTACTGCAGGCACCGAACTGTTCGCACGCGGCCTCGACAAGGGAGATGAATTTGAGGCTGACCGCATGGGTGTAGTCATTGCGGCGCGCGCGGGCTACAACCCCTATGGACTGGTCGGTGCCTTGCAAACGCTTGACGCTTTGAATGCGCGCGACGCCGCAGTGGCGCTCATGTTCAAGACGCATCCCACACCATCGGACCGGCTAGATAAGATGGCCCTGTCGATGGAGGCGCAACTCGATACCTATGCCGACGCGGCAAGGGAGCCTGCACGCCTCTATCAAAAAAATCAGTGAATTTTCGCCAGCAGTTTGGCCAGCACAGATCGCTGAACGGGCTTGCGCAGGGTACCTAGCAGGGAAAAGCGCCTAAGTTGTGCCACCAGCGCGGCTGAATGCAGCACATCGCTGCTTTGCCCTGAAACAATGATCAGCGAACCGGAGAACCCGTTTTTGGACACGTTTTCCATAAATTGGAAACCGTCCATACCGGGCATCTGCAGGTCACAGAGCATGAGCCCGAAAGAACTGGAGTCCGCCATCAACAAACCCAATGCATCGTCACCGTTGTCAGAAAGGGTGATGTCCTCCAGGCCCAAACTGTGCAGAGCCTCGCTGATCGCGTCCAGCTGAAAGCGGTCGTCATCGACCACCAGCACTTTTTTGTTGGGGGCTGGCGTCGCTTGGGGTGAAGTGTGCAATGACATGGGCAACCTGAAGCCGTCATGCTAATGTAAGAAATCCCGTCGACTGACGACTTACATCAAGCGAAGCCGACTTTTTCCCGTTTTCACTTCAAAACTTGCCAGCGTGCTGATTTTGGTGTCTTTTTGGGTGACATCGTCCACCACCCTCAGTCGGACATTGAGCTGGTGTGGTCCAAACAGCGCCAAACCGTAACCACGGTGGCGGGAATCGGCAAACACAAAGTGCGGATTGCGAGCCAACTGGGCTGCCGTACTGTCCGACTTATTGGCGCGCGAAGTGATGCTGGTGCCACAAAACTCGACCCCAAGCACCTTGCTCTGCGGTTTGCTGTAGTCCGCCAGCACATGCCCCACCCAGTTTTCGTGCACATCTCCGCCCATAAAAACGGGGTTGGGCGCTGCATGCCTTTGCAAACTGTCGGTCAAGCGTTGTCGTGCCATGGGGTAGCCATCCCACCCGTCGTTCCAGACTCGGTGCTGATCTCCGTTGCCAGTGTCTCGCAGACCAAAGAGCGTGGGCTGCCCAATGACGGTCCACACAGGGGCACCTTGCGCCTCTCCGGCCAGTTGCTTGTCCAGCCAATGCTCCTGCGCTACGCCAAGATAACTGCGCCGAGGATCATTCCACTCACTGCAACGCGAGGGTTCCACCATGGATGAGCCCTGTTTACCACCGCTGGAACAGACCTGTGGGTCCTTGTATTGCCTGCCATCCAGAAGATACAGACTTGCCAATTTGCCATAGCGCAAATGCGAATACAGGCGCATTTCAGCTCCAGTGCGCAAGCCCTGCAGCGCTCGCGTCAACACCGATGCACGCAAAGGCATATGCTCGTAGTAGGCTTGGTAGGCGGCTGCCTTGCGCGCCGTAAACTGCGCAACATCCCATCCGGGCGGCCCGCCATCACCGGCCTGGTCACCGGCATAGTCGTTCTGCACCTCGTGGTCATCCCACACCA
>CAJBMJ010000037.1 GCA_903954045.1 uncultured beta proteobacterium
CACTTACGCGTATCCCCCCAAATCGTCCACGATGGCGCTGAAACAGCGTCCACGATCAATTTGAAATGCCGTCCACGATCACGCTGAAATCGCGTCCACGATCAGCCTGAAACGCCGTCCACGATGGGCTGAAATATGCAGCCACCCTTTGGGCGGACAAAAGGGCTCGCAGTGCAGTAGTCAGGCGGGGTTCATGAGTCATATTCAGAGTATGGCCCAAATGATCCCTGCTCTATCCTGAAATAGACAAGGCCCCGGGGCAGGTGATGCCGCCGGGGCCTTGGTTATTGAAACGCGGGCCCTTGTGAGGCCGGTCTGCGCAATGTAGGCTGGTGGCCTTTACTGCAGGGAGCTGCGGATAACAGATGAAACAAGTGTATGCCAACGTCAATGGCAGGCGATTGCGTTGTTGCTCATGAAAAATTGATTGTTAGAATAAAATTGCTAGTATTTGTGTAAATATGGAATAAACATGAACATAGATCGCTATGACCAGCAAATCCTTGAAATTTTGCAACAGGAAGGTCGTATCAATAACCAGGACCTGGCCGATCGCATTGGCCTGTCCCCCTCCCCCTGCCTGCGTCGGGTACGGGCGTTGGAGGACTCAGGCTTGATTCTGGGATACCGTGCACTTCTTGATGCCAGAAAGCTGGGCCTGAACCTGATGGCACTGGTGCATATTTCCATGGACCGGCACACTCCGGAGAGGTTCGAGAACTTCGAAACCACTGTGGCCTTGCTCCCCGAAGTGCTGGAGTGCCTGCTGATCACAGGGCAGGATGCCGATTACCAGCTCAAGGTCATGGTGCGTGACATGGACCACTATCAGACGCTGCTATTGAACAAACTTACCCGCATTGACGGCGTTACCGGCGTGCACAGTAGCTTTGTTTTGCGCCGGGTATTGGACAAAACAGCGCTTGCCGTGGCTTAAGCCACAATGAACCCATGTGTCTGATCGCCTGGAGTTGGCAACCTGCCAGCGCTACCCCACTATTGCTTCTTTCCAACCGCGACGAGTTTTACGACCGTCCGGCTTTACCGCTGCATTGGTGGGATAGTGCGTTTTCTGGTGTGCTGGCTGGCAAAGACCAGCAGGCGGGTGGGACTTGGCTGGGTGTGAGCCGCCATGGCCGACTTGCTGCGCTGACCAATTACCGTACAGCCCTTCCTGCTCACGCAAACCCGCCTTCGCGCGGAGAGCTGGTAGCCCAGTTTTTGCAGGGAAGTTTGAATGCCGAGAGCTACCTCCAAGCTTTGTCGAAAAAGGCTGGTGAGTACAACCCCTTCAATCTACTGGTATTCGATGGCGAGCAGCTGATGGGGCTGGAAAGTCGAAGCGCCGAAGTCATTGCGATGAAGCCCGGCATAGGCGGGGTTTCCAACGCCAATTTTCACACCCCATGGCCCAAACTGACCAAGCTGCTAAAGGGTTTGCAGATATCCATTGAAAACGAGAGTTTATCCGCTCCAGATTTATTGATCTCTCTATTAAGGGATCCCGCGCTTTCGCCAGACCATGAATTGCCAGATACCGGCATTCCACTGGATCTGGAACGTTCCCTGTCAGCAATATTTATAGCAACACCACCTTATGGAACACGGGCCAGCAGTGTGGTTCATATTCACCGCACCCACATCGATTTCACAGAACAGACCTATAACTACTCTGGTTTGACAGGTTCAAGCCGCCACCAGTTTGAACTGTGAAACTCAGCTTGGCTGGTTTCAGCGGGCGTCTGGTAATTCGATTTTGACTTCCAGCACTTCCAGGTTGTCCTGGCGCTCCAGATTCACCTTGATATCAGCCGGATTGATCTTCACGTACTTGCTTATAACCGCAACCAGTTCGCGTTGCAAATCTGGCAGGTAGTCTGGCTCGGCAGCGTTGCGACCACTGCGTTCGTGGGCCAGAATAATTTGGAGACGTTCCTTGGCCACACTGGCCGTTTTTTTCTTCTCACCCAGGAGAAAAGAG
>CAJBMJ010000038.1 GCA_903954045.1 uncultured beta proteobacterium
GCTGCTTCCCATTGCGCGTCGCCGCGACGGATGGACTGGCGCAGCGCCTCGGTCTCCAGCATCACCCGCGTGTTGGTCACGTCTTCCAGGTCGGCCATGGAGATCGGTGCCACGCGAAAGCCACGCTGGCCTTCTGATGTAACTAGCGCATCAGACACCAGCAGCGATAAGGCTTCGCGCAAGGTGCCTGCTCCGACCTCGTACTGGTCCTTCAGATGCTCTACGCGCAGACGCTCGCCCGGGGCGAGTTTGCCGCAAATGACGTCATGGCGCAGGCTTAAATAGGCACGCTCGACCAGGGTGCGGGGCACCACGGTTTCCGGGTCCGGGTCGGCACTCAGGCCGGGTTGAAACGTTGACATCAGATAGCTCCCGCTTCGCGGTTCGTTTCAGTTGAAGGCGCGCCCTGTTGTTGGCGCTGCTTTTGCCGATAGGCCATTTGCGGGCGGGTTAGACCCAAGAGGCGTGCCGCCTCAGACAGGTTGCCCCTGGCACGCGCCATCGCTTGGTCCAGCACACGAGCCTCGATTTCTTCCAGCGAACTGCCGCTGTCCAGGATGCGGGCGCTCAGGTCGTCCTCTTTCGCCGTGGGCAACGGGGCCAGATGGCCATGCGCATCCAGGGTGGTTTGTGCCGCATCGGGTTGGTTTGGAAACAGGTGTTCAACTTCGACCATGCCGGATTGGCTTGCAAGGATCACGCCACGCTCCACCAGGTTTTCCAGTTCGCGCACATTTCCCGGCCAGCCGTGCTGCAGTAGCGCCTGTAGCGCGCGCTCTTCAAAGCCCAGCACGCGCTTGCTGTGCAGCACACAAAAGCGGGCGAGCATGCCCTGGGCCAGCAATTCGATGTCTGTTTTGCGCTCGCGCAATGGGGGAATGCAGATCGGGTAAACATTGAGGCGGTACATCAGGTCGCGCCGGAAGCGTCCTGCCGCCACGGCTTGCTCCAGATCCACATTGGTGGCCGCGACCACGCGCACATTGACCTTGCGTGTGGTCTCACCGCCGACGCGCTCGATCTCGCCTTCCTGCAAAACGCGCAGCAGTTTGGCCTGGGCCGCAAGGGGCATCTCACCGACCTCGTCGAGCAGCAAGGTGCCGCCATCGGCGCGCTCAAAGCGGCCGGCACGCGCCGCATGCGCTCCGGTGTAGGCACCCTTTTCCACGCCGAACAGCTCGGCTTCAATCAGCTCGGCGGGCAGCGCCGCGCAGTTCACTGCCACAAAGGGCTTGCTGGCGCGGCTGGAGAGTTCGTGCAGGGCGCGCGCAAAGCGCTCTTTGCCAACGCCGGTTTCGCCGGTCAGTAGCACTGTCGCCTGGGTCGAAGCCACCTTTTGCATCAGGGCGTAGGCCTTGCGAAAGGCGGTGGAGTTTCCGATGAGCTGCCCGCCCTGCGTGGCGGGCTCCAGTGTCGATTTCAGGGCCTCGACCTGCGACTGCAGGGCCTCCATCTTTTCCATCAGGGAGTCATCGTTGAAGTACACGCGGTGCGCCTCGCCGTCCGGCCATTCCTCAATAGGGCGCCCGACAATCTGGCAATGGTCTTCGCCGCAGGCCGCACACATTGTTTCCTTAAAGAGGATCAGTCGCCCCATGAAGGCACTGGTATAGCCGCTGGCATAACCCAGCAGCGTCCAGCAGGCAGGGTCTTCCACCAGGCCGAATTTCTGCCGGTGGGCATAAGCCTCCCAGGAGTGGTCCCAGCGGAACTCGCCAAAGAACTGCCCCGCCGCAATATCAAATGTCAGCTTGACCGGGGTGACCCGCGCCGCGCCTTCGAGCATGTGCAGCTGGGGCCCGACCATAAAGATGTCCTGCAAGGCTTCGCCGGGGCGTGTCTTTTTGGCGTACTCCGCGTCTGAAAGACCCGAGGCGTAACCCATGCGCGTCAGGATGCGTCGCGCGTGTTCAGGGCCTACCGAGGTGATCAGATCCTGACGCAAGGCGGCCAATGCGTTGGTGTGCATCAGCACCATGCGGCGATCGCCCAGCCAGATCGCCCCACTGTCGGGTTCAAAGCGCAAAAGCCTGCGCAAATCACTATCAGATGGGTATTTGAGGGTCATGACTGCAGCGCCTATTTGCAGGCGGGAAGTTATTTTCTCGATATTAAGCCAAAGTGGGTCACAGCAGGGATGAAAGGAGCCTACTCCCTGCAAATTTCACCATTTGATGAAATTCAAGCCATTTCGATGCATCAAATGCGCAATTGTCTCCTGATCCGGATGAAAAATCACGACTCATGTCAATTCAAAAGACCGATAAATCAGTTTGAAAGTCACGTTGTATCTTCCCATTTATAGGGGTTTTCCCTTGAAATCTCGATATTTCTGCAAATCCAACTTACTGTGGCAAGGTCCTTGCGAAGGGTTGGCTGTTACACCCGCCAAGCCATGAGCAATCCACCCAACTTCAATACCAATCTCAAGTTCGTGCGAATCATCGAGACGCATGCCAACGGCCTGGTTGAGTTTGAGTTTGCGGTCGGCGAACCGGAATTGTTCGTCGAGTTGCTGA
>CAJBMJ010000039.1 GCA_903954045.1 uncultured beta proteobacterium
GGGCCATGTTTTCGAACATGAACGAAGTTTTGGCCTTTCTGACCCTGAATTGCTGCGAGGGGAAGCCTTGTGAACTGGTGGAAATGTCGGCCAGTTGTGAAAACTGCTAGTCAGTATTTCTCACACCCATAACCTGTAACCGGAGTCACCTTATGTCCAAGTCCTATATGAACGTATTGTTTATCTGCACCGGCAACTCGGCGCGAAGCATCATGGCCGAGGCCTGTCCGGTTTGGCCAGGGTGACCCATGTCTGCGCATTGGGGCGCGGCAGACCCAGCGGAAAAATCGGACAAGTCCAAGCCTGATTTGAGGAAAGATGCATGAACGTTTTTGAAAGATACCTCACGGTATGGGTGTTTCTGTGCATCGTCGTCGGTATCGGGTTGGGGCAAATGTCACCAGAGGTGTTTCAGGCGATTGGTCGAATGGAAGTAGCCAAGGTTAATTTGCCGGTGGGCTTGCTGATCTGGGTGATGATCATTCCGATGCTGCTCAAGGTGGACTTTGGTGCTTTGGGGGAGGTGCGCAAACACGTCAAAGGCATCGGTGTCACACTGTTCGTTAACTGGCTCGTAAAGCCGTTTTCCATGGCGATTCTTGGCTGGCTTTTCATTCGCCACTGGTTTGCTCCGTACCTGCCGCCGGACCAGATTGACAGCTACATCGCGGGCCTGATTCTGCTGGCCGCAGCACCCTGTACCGCCATGGTGTTTGTGTGGAGCCGACTGACTGGCGGAGATCCTCTGTTCACCTTGTCTCAAGTGGCACTGAACGACAGCATCATGGTGATTGCGTTCGCGCCGCTGGTAGCCTTTTTGCTGGGCTTGTCGGCCATCACGGTGCCTTGGGACACGCTGCTGACCTCGGTGGTACTGTACATCGTGATTCCGGTGTTGCTGGCCCAGTGGTTGCGCAGGATGCTGTTGGCCAAAGGCAATGCGGCTTTTGAAGCTACCCTGGCAAAGATCGGACCCTGGTCGATTACTGCGCTGTTGGCCACCCTGGTGTTGTTGTTTGCGTTTCAAGGCGAAGCCATCCTGAGGCAGCCGTTAGTGATTGCCCTCTTGGCGGTACCCATACTGATTCAGGTGTTCTTCAACTCGGCGCTTGCCTATTGGCTCAACCGCGCGGTGGGCGAGAAGCACAACATTGCCTGCCCTTCGGCCCTGATTGGAGCCTCCAACTTCTTTGAGCTGGCCGTGGCCGCTGCCATCAGCCTTTTTGGCTTCAACTCTGGTGCCGCACTGGCCACCGTGGTCGGCGTGCTGATTGAAGTACCTGTCATGCTGTTGGTTGTCCACATCGTCAACAACTCCAAGGACTGGTACGAGCGCGGTGTCACCAACCAGCGGAGCATTTAGTCGGGCACGTACAAGACTTTGTGCCTCGCAAATCGCTTAGTTTGCTATCATTGTCATAGCTGCTTGTGCAGCAATTATATGGGCTAGAGCCTTATTTCATATATATTTTTACTGGGCTGCGTCTTTTTGCCATGGGCCACGTCTACTCAGACTCTGATCACTATTTGGGAGAAAAAATGCCCGCAGTTTTACTTCGCTGTGTTGCGGCCTTTATCTCCACCGCACTATCCGCGGGGGCAGCGCAGGCCGTGGATGTGGCGTTCCAACCTGTTGCTGACGGGGTGTATGCCTACATCGGCGATACCGAGGGGCGTACTTACGCCAACGAGGGTCTCAATGCCAACATCGGCTTGGTGGTCACGCCTGCCGGAGCAGTGCTGATCGACAGCGGGGCGACGTTTCAAACTGCAAAAAAGATTCACGAGGCAGCCAAAAGAGTCACCCCCCAGCCGATCAAATGGGTGATCAACACAGGTGATCAAGACCACCGCTGGTTGGGCAATGGGTACTTCCAAAGTCAAGGTATTGAGACCATTGCCCATGCCAACGCCCAAGCCGACATGAAGGCGCGTGCGTTGGAGCACCTCAACGGATTGGCCGTCCTTAAAGAGCGCCTGGACGGCACCGTACCCACTCTGCCCAGTCGCTATATTCAAGAGAACGACGCGAAACTGGAGTTGGGTGGCGTGGTCATGGAACTCAAACACCGCGCTGGCGGTCACACTCCCGGCGACATGCTGGTCTGGTTGCCCCAAAAGAACGTGATGTTTACCGGAGACGTGGTGTATGTGGACCGCGTTTTGGGCTTGCACTCGGTAAGCCGCACCAAACCGTGGCTGGAATCGTTTGCAGTGATTGACGAGATCAAGCCGCGGATCATCGTGCCAGGCCATGGCAACGTGACCAACCTGGCCACAGCACAGGCACACACCCGCGCCCTGTTGATTGCGCTACGCACACACATGAAAAAAGCAGTGGACGACGGCGTGGACCTGTCTGCTGCCGTGAAAAGCTTCAACGCCAAGCCATTTGCCTCACTCAAGCACGCCGACGTGTGGATTCCACAACTGGCTAACCAGACGTATCTGGAGCTGGAGCGCGAATGACGCTTCTATTTTGATAGCGACTCATGCATGTTTCATAAGGGCTTAAGGCATTTTTTGCAAAAATATCGAGAAAATGGCGGCATTTTTCTCGTTGGTCTGCATCTTTTGAATAGGTTCGTCGTCACAGCACCATTAAGGTTCCACATGCAAGCCACCGAAGACCTCGCCACGGTACTCAACCAAGCGTGCTATTGCCGCACCTTGGACCCTGATCGTCTGCGCCACGAGATCGACAGCGATGCCAGTGCACACGGGCTGATGCAAAGCATCACGCAAACACGGCCGCATCTGTTTTCATCCACGGCGGTATTTCTCACGCCCACCGCGGCGCAGCAGTTGGCCGACACCGTTGACGCCATTGAGCGCGTCATGGCCCTACCTGGATATGTAGCGCAAGCACTGGCCCGCGCGCCCGCCATTGCGGGGCAGCTGGCCGGTCCGCGAGGGGTGTGCATGGGTTATGACTTTCATATTGCTGAGAGTAGCCCCCGGCTCATTGAGATCAACACCAATGCGGGCGGTCTCCTGCTCAACGCCGCCTTGCTGCGTGCCCAAGTGGCCTGTTGTGAGGCCATGCACTGGTCTCTCAAGGCACAGACTCCTAGCGGCAGCCTGGAGCCCGCACTGCAGGCCATGTTTATCGCCGAGTGGAGCTTGCAACGTGGCGCCGCGTCGCTCAAGCGAGTGGCGATTGTGGATGACGACCCAGCAGACCAGTACTTGGCCCCTGAGTTTGAATTGTTCAAGCAGTTCTTCATCCGGATGGGAGTCGATGCGATGGTGGTCGATCCGTCCGAGCTGCAATGGCGCAACAAGCAACTCTGGCACGGCGAAAACATGGTGGACATGGTCTACAACCGCTTGACGGACTTCTA